>CBFCWS010000171.1:0-7186 GCA_965601765.1 uncultured Ilumatobacter sp.
GGGCCACCTCGGTGGTGTCGCAGGTGACGACCACTTCGGCGAGGGTGACGGTGAGCACCCCGGGCAGTCCGGCGTACTCGACCTTGAGCCCCCTGAGGAACTCGACGTCGGTGCCGCCGGACGGCACGATCCGGAACTGCGTCGGCACGTTGTTCTCGTCGATCAGCTGCAGCGTCGTCGGGTCGCCGGCCAGCACCCGGGACGCGTCGTCGAGGGAGCACTCGACGTCGCAGTACGAGAACGACTCGATCGAGGTGCCGACCTGCTGGTTGAGCTGCTCCTCGATGAACGCGAGGCCGTCGTCCTCGGTGCCGTTGGTCACGAACACGATCATCTCGACGCCGCCCTCCCAACGCTGGAGCAGGTTGTCGAACCCGTCCTGGATGAGCAGGGTCAGACCGAAGATGAGCAGCGAGACCGCCGAGGTGATGATCGCCGCGACGGTCAGGGTGACGTTGCGCTTGAAGCTCGCCCAGGTCTCGCGCAGGGTGTAGGCAAGTCGCGAGAGCATTACTGGTAGACGCCCCGCGCCTGGTCGCGCACCACGACGCCGCGATCGAGCTGGATGACGCGCTTGCGCATCGTGTTGACGATGCGCTGGTCGTGGGTCGCCATGACCACGGTCGTACCGGTCTTGTTGATCCGGTCGAGGAGGCGCATGATCCCTTCACCCGTGCCGGGGTCGAGGTTCCCGGTGGGCTCGTCGGCGATCAGGATGAGTGGCCGGTTCACGAACGCACGTGCAACCGACACGCGCTGCTGCTCGCCACCCGAGAGCTGGTGCGGGAAGCGATCCTCCTTGCCGGCCAACCCGACGAGGTCGAGCACCGCCGGCACCTGCTGGCGGATGACGTGCTTCGGCTTGCCGATGACCTCCTGCGCGAAGGCGACGTTCTCGAAGACCGTCTTGTTGGAGAGGAGCTTGTAGTCCTGGAAGACGTTGCCGATGTTGCGGCGCAGGTGCGGCACCCGCGACGGTGGCATGTCGATGATGTTGCGGCCGGCGACCCACACGGCGCCGCGCTCGGGACGCTCTTCCCGGTTGAGGAGGCGCAGCATCGTGCTCTTGCCGGACCCGGACGGCCCGACGAGGAAGACGAACTCGCCCTTGGCGACGTCGAAGGTGACGTCGTTGAGGGCGACCACCTCGGTGCTGTAGCTCTTGGTGACGTTCTCGAGACGAATCATGTGGCGCGGTGCCCTGGGAACCTGCCCGCGGGACGTCCAGAGCGTATCGTCACGAATCCGTCATGAAACAGCACCTCGGTGACGGCGGCTCACGACCGCTTCGTCACCGTCGCCAGTCGCGTGCCGTACAGCGAGTAGAACGACGTCCCGTCGACGAACTCGGGATTCCACTGCGGTCGGGTCGGACGCTGCAGCAGGACGATGATGTCGGATCCACCGAAGGTGAAGTAGCCGAACTCGTCACCCTTCCGGCACGGCGCGCTCGTCGCGTGCGTCATGTTGACGCCCGACACCTGGGTCATCCCGACGGGGACGACCGCGACGATCCCGACGTCGCCCGCCGGTGAGCCGGCCGTGTCGATCGTCAGGATGCCGCGCGCCTGCTCGAACTCGTACCCGTCCTCTGCGGAGTCGGCGGCATCGAACTGCCCATCGGTCAGCGAGACGTCGAGGTACACCTGCCCGACGAGCGGGTAGCACTCGTCGACCGTTCCGTCGACCGGGGTGTGGAAGCGATGGTAGGAGTACGGGCCGAGGAAGAGATGGACGAGGTGGCCGCCGTTGAACGCATCGGCGTGCGCGCTCCCGGACAGGAGTCGTTGGACCGTGGCGTAGGTGTGCGTGCCCTTGATCGTGATCGGCGGCTGGATCGTTCCGTCGTCGCCGATCTCGAAGTGCCGCTTGTAGGTGCAGTCCGCCGGCACGGTGACGGTCGCGTTGTCGCCGGGGTCCGTGATCGGGCGCAGCCCGGGGTTGAGCTCCCTGGCGAAGAACTGGTTGAAGGTCAGCCATCCGCTCGGGTTGTTGGGCCGCGGTGGGTCGCCGATCATCGAGTCGCAGACGCGGAAGCGGGGCGAATCGTTCTCGAACGACGCCAGGATGTCGTCGTCGAACGACGCCGGCGTGTCGAGGAAGTCGCCCCACGCATCCGCCCAGTCGCGCAGGAAGACGGCGAACCAGTCGATGTCCTGGAGGACGCCACCGTCGAGGCTGTCGAGCGGCTGGTCGATGAGCCAGTGGAACCAGCACAGCCGGTCGTACACCTCGCGGTGCTCGCCGATGACGGGCCCTCCAGGCTCGAGCCACGCCGGATCGGAGCTCTGCTGCGGCAGCCACCGCGAGTAGACCGCGAGGTAGTACGCGTACTCGTCGAACGTCGTCGGCCACCCGTTCATCCCGGGCAACGGCAACGCGTCGTACAGCGCCTGGTCGAGTCCGCCGTCGACTGCGGCCGCATCGGCCTTGGCGAGCGACTCGACGAGTCGGGAGACGAACTCGGTGTCGTCCCGGTGGTCGAACAGCGGGCGAAGGACCGCCAGTTCGGCCGGATCCGGAATCGGCTCGGCGATGATGCTCATGGATCGACCCTCCCGCTCCCTGGGCTCGGTGCCGACGATAGCCCGCGCGCCGGCGGCTGCGAGACTCGACGGGTGGGCCGCGCTCGACTCCAAGCCACGCGATGGTTCCGCAGTGATCCCGTCGAACCGGTGCTCGTCGAGGAGATCCTCGACGAGGCGCGACGGTGTGGTTCTGCCCGCAATCGGCAGCCCTGGCACCTGTTCGTCGCCATGTCTCCCCGGGTGCGCCGGGCGCTCTCCGGCCATGCGCCGTACGGCGCGTTCCTCGCCGATGCGCCGGTGGTCGTCGTGATCGGTCTCGATCACGAGCGGGGAGGCGCCGACACCGAGCTCGACGGCGGACGACTCACGCAGTCGCTGTTGCGCGCGAGCGAGGACCGCGGACTGGGGTCGTGCCCGGCGACGTTCTTCCCGACGAGCGCCGATCGGGCGGTGGCCGAGATCGTGGGTGCACCGCCCGGCATCGCGACGAGGACCGCGGTCGCGGTCGGTTGGCCGGCGACGCCACCATCAGGTCGGGCAGGTCGGTCTGCCATCCCGACGGGACGGCGTCGGTTCGGTGACGTGGTCACCTGGGTCGACGCCACCCCGGGTCACCGCCGCTGACGCCGGGTGCCGTCCCGGCCGACGGCTCCCCGACCGCTCACGCAGGGGTTCCGTCGCGGTACGGCGCCAGGAGCGCAGCGACGGTTCGGCTCGCCGGCACCGGCACGCCGATCTCGTCGCCGATCCGCGCGAGGGCGCCGCACAGCCAATCGGTCTCCAGCGCGCGACCCGCCTCGAGATCGTGCGCCGTGGACGCCCGCGCGCCCGCAGGCATCGCCGCGGCGACGTCGATCACCCGCTCGGCGGCGCCCGCTGGCAGCCGCACGCCGAGCGCACGAGCCACGGCGTCCGTCTCGCGCACGAGATCGGCGAACAGCGACCACAACTCTGGGGTGTGGCGGACGACTCCCATCGTCGTGCGCGCCCCTGCCGTCGTGCTGCTGACAGCGTTGAACAGGAGGAACTTCAGCCAGAGATCGGCCCGGACGTCGTCACAGTCCGGCGCGTCGATGCCCGCAGCGCGGAATGCGGCGATCACCGGTCCGGCCACACCGCTCTGCGAGCCGTCCATGTCACCGATGACAAAGGTGCGAAAGCCTTCCCGCACGGTGATCTCGCCCGGCCCGGTGATGTTCACGAAGATCCGCGCCACACCGATCAGCGCACGATCCCGGCCGTAGGCGCGCGCGACCAGGTCGGGCGCATCGACGCCGTTCTGGAAGGTCAATGCGTGCGACGACGGTCCCATCATCGGGCGCGCCGCCTCGATGGCATCCGCGAGCTGGTGTGCCTTGACCGCCGGGATCACGAGGTCGCAGATGCCCACCCGTGCGGGATCGTCCGTCGACAGCGCCGGCCGGACGACGCGCTCACCCTCCGGGGACACGATGCGCAGTCCGTGCTCGACGATCGCAGCTCCGTGCGCCCCGCGGGCGACGAGCGCGACCTCGGCACCACTCCCGACCAGTCGTCCGGCGAGGTACCCGCCGATCCCACCTGCCCCGACGATCCCGATGCGCATCAGCCACTCCGTTCGCGGTGTGTTCCTGCCACCGACCCTATGGCATGAGCGCCGGGTGGCCGGTCGCCGGACGATCGGCGCCGTCAGTTGGCGTCGAGGAGGTCGTCGGCCGCGCTGTCGAAGCACGCCCGGGTGGTCGCGCGGCGCCGCGCCTCGTCGTCCGACGGCAGGTTCCACGTGTGCATCGAGGCGAGCGCGGTCGCCGAGACGTACAACTCCCGGATCGGCATCATCCCCGCCCGGATCGCCGGCAGCGTTGCATCGGGCTCGGTCGGGCCGGCGTGCTGTCGCACGGCTGCGAGGTACGACGACGTGAAGTGGACCATCGCGTCCGTCCCGAACCGGCACAGCAGTTCGACGCGCGCGGTGGCGAGGTCGACGAGCGGGCAGGCGTCCGGCGTGCAGCGTGCGCATGACGGCCTACTCCATCCCGGCGAGGCCGCGCTGCTTGCGCTTGACGAGGTCGGCCCGGTGCTGCCGGAAGACGGCCCGACACTCGACGCCGGCCGCCGTCCGGTGGCGGTCGCGAACGTCCGGGAGCGACGCCGTGGCTACCAGGTGAGCTCGATCTCGAGGCTCGACTCGTCCTCGCCGAGCTCGAACTCGACCTCCATCTCGACGTCGTCGGGGACCTCGACCACGAACCTGATGCCCTCGCGCACGAACTCGAGGTCGTTGTTGCGCTCGAGGGAGTCGGCGATGCGGTGCAACCAGGCGGCGGCGTCTTCGCGGCGGAGGTGCCGCACCGTCTCGAGCTCGAGGAGTTCGTCGTCACTCATGCGACCAGTCTCCCATGCCGGACTACTCGGCTTCGGCGCGCTTCCAGCGGAGGTAGCCCACCATGAACTCGTCGAGGTCGCCGTCGAGCACCGCCTCGACGTTGCCGCTCTCGACGTCGGTCCGCAAGTCCTTCACCATCTGGTACGGCTGCATCACGTACGAGCGGATCTGGCTGCCCCAACCGACCTGGGCCTGCTTGCCGGCGATCGCATCGAGCCCGGCCTGGTGCTCCTCCTCGATCCGGGCGGCGATCAGCGACTTGAGCCGCATCATCGCCCTCTCCCGGTTCTGCAGCTGGCTGCGCTCCTCCTGCGAGCTGGCGACCAGACCGGTGGGCTCGTGGATGAGGCGCACGGCCGACGACGTCTTGTTGACGTGCTGCCCACCCGCCCCCGAGGCACGGAAGACCTCCATGCGGATGTCGGCCTCGTTGACGTCGACGTCGGGCGCGTCCATCTCCGGCCACACCTGGACCGCCGCGAAGCTCGTCTGCCGACGACCCTGGTTGTCGAACGGGCTGATCCGGACCAGGCGGTGCGTGCCGCGCTCGGAGGTCATCAACCCGTATGCGTAGCGGCCGGCGAGGGTGAACTCGGCGGAGTTGATGCCCGCCTCGACGCCCTCGGAGGCGTAGGTGAGGGTGAGCTCGAAACCTCGCTGTTCGGCCCACCGGCCGTACATCCGCAGCAGCATCTCGGCGAAGTCCTGGGCGTCGACGCCGCCGTCCTTCGCGTTGATCTGCACGATGCACGACGAATCGTCGTGCTCACCCGTGAACAGGCTCCGCAGCTCGAGTCGGTCGAGGTCGGCCGCAACCGCCGCGAGCTCGGCCTCGATGTCGGACTCCTGCGACTCGTCGCCCTCCTCGCGAGCCATCTCGTGGAGGACCTCGGCGTCGTCGAGCCGCTGGCTGAGGCGATCGAAGATCCCCAGGTCGTCCTTGACGTTGGCGTACTCGGCGTTGACGCGCTTGGCGAGGTCGGCGTCGTCCCACAGGTCGGGACGCTGCATCTCGGCCTCCAGCTCGACGATCCGGTTCCGGCTCTCGTCGATCGAGAGGTACCCGGCCGCCTCGTCCAGCCGTCGCCGCTGCTCGCGCAGCTCGTCGGTGAAATCACGCACGGCGTTCCACGCTACCGGCCGACCGCACGGACGGCGGGGGCACGACCCGACCGCACCCGAACGGCGAGGACCGCGACGATCAGCGCGTCGGCGTCGCGTCGGACGCACCCGACGCGAGCAGTCCCTCTGGGCGTCCCTGCGTGCGCATCATCACTCTCCGATGCACGGAATGTCAACGATGGTCGCCGCCGACCGCAGGGTGCACCAGGGCACGACGGCCCTCGTGTCCCTAACGCGCTGGGCGGCACCCGCCTCGGTCACGGCGATGGTCGTCCCGGTTCCACGGGCCGCCGACGGGATCTCACTGTCAGGCGGCGCCGTGGCAGAGCTTGAACTTCTTGCCCGAGCCGCAGGGGCATGGCGCGTTGCGCGGCGTCTTCTCGAATGCGTCCTTGGTGACCGTCTTGGTCTTGGTCGCCGTCGCAGCCCGCTGCGGTGCCGCCTCCGGCGGCAGGTCGCCCTCGGCGACCGCTTGTGCGGCGGCGCGGTCGAAGCCGGTCTCGGTCGGGGCGTCGTCGCTCGACGAGGTCTGCAGGTTGATGACCTTCGGTTCCAGCTTCGGTGCCTCCTGCTGCTGGGCGACCTGGACGTTCATCACGTAGCGCACGAAGTCGGTGGCGATGCCCTTCATCATGAGGCCGAACATCTCGAAGCCCTCGCGTTGCCACTCCGTCAGCGGGTCCTTCTGACCCATCGCCCGGAGGTTGATGCCCTCCTTCAGGTAGTCCATCTCCTCGAGGTGCTCGCGCCAGCGCTGATCGATGATGCGCAGCATGACCTGACGCTCGATCTCGCGCATGACGTCTTCGCCCATCTCGACTTCGCGCTGCTCGTAGTGGTTGGTGGCCTCCGCCATGATCACGTCGTACAGCCCGTCGGTGCTGTCGACCTCGGCGAGGGTCTCCTCGGTCAGGTTCGTCGGCCAGAAGAGCTGGAGTTCCTTGGCCAACCCGTCGAGATCCCACTCGTCGGTCGCGACCGACTGGCAATGCGTCTCGAGCAGCGCGTCGACAGCCTCGGCGAGGTACTCCATCGCGGCGGCCTTCAGGTCTTCGCCCTCGAGGATCTGATCGCGGCGCGCGTAGATGACCTTGCGCTGCTCGTTCATCACCTCGTCGTACTTGAGGACGTTCTTGCGGATCTCGGCGTTCTTGGTCTCGACGGTGGTCTG
>CBFCWS010000172.1:0-7053 GCA_965601765.1 uncultured Ilumatobacter sp.
GCCGACGGGCGGGAGGGCGGAGAGCGAACGGTCCGGCACACAGGGCAGCGTACCTGTGCGTTGTGGCCGTTGATCCGGGCGGCCGACCGGGAGGTGGTGACCGTCGGTCGTCCGTGCTGTCAGTCGTACATGCGGAAGATGATCTCGCCGACGCAGCTCGGCTTGGCCGCACCCTCGCACTCGAAGGTGAACTCCATGATGCTCTGCACCCCGCCGGCGATGTCGGTGACGTCGAGCAGCTTGACGCCGAGACGAACCTTGGAGCCGACCATCACGGGTGCCGGGAAGCGGACCTTGTTGGCGCCGTAGTTCACGCCCATGGAGAAGCCGGTGACCGTCACGACCTGCGGGTACAGGTAGGGGCCGAGCGACAGCGTCAGGTACCCGTGGGCGATCGGGCCGCCGAACGGACCGGCCTTGGCCTTCTCGACGTCGACGTGGATCCACTGGTGGTCGTTGGTGGCGTCGGCGAAGCGGTTGACGCGGTCCTGATCGATCTCGATGTACGGGCTGTAGCCGAGGTGTTCCCCCACCAGGCTCTTCAGCTCGTCCGGGCCATTGATCACTCGTTCGGGCATGTGGCCAGCTTGCCACTCGCGCGCCGCCGCGGCGAAGCTGCGGGTCGGCGGAGGGGGTCGTGTGGCACGATGACGACCGTGAGCTCGTCGTCGCAGGACGCCGTGGACGGCGACGGGTCGTTCCGATCCGGCTTCGTGACCCTGACCGGCCGGCCGAACGTCGGGAAGTCCTCGCTCGTCAACGCGATGTGCGGCACGAAGGTGTCGATCGTCAGCGACAAGCCCCAGACCACTCGCCACCGGGTCATGGGCGTCCTCACCGACGCGAACACGCAGCTCGTCTTCGTCGACACCCCCGGGCTGCACAAGCCGGTCACGGCGCTCGGTGAGCGGGTCAACGCGACGGCGCTGGAGAGCCTCGACGACGTCGACGTCCAGTGTCTCGTCCTGGATGCGACCGCGCGGTTCGGCAGCGGCGACGAATGGGTCGCCGGTCATCTCGATCTGGCCCGGGCGACCGTCGTGGTGAACAAGATCGATCGGGCACGACCGGAACAGGTGCTCGAGATGCTCGAGGCCGCCGCGGGGCTGGAGGCCGCCGCGTACTTCCCGGTGTCGGCCCGCACCGGCGAGGGGATCGAGGCGCTCGTCGCGCACCTGCGGGCCCAGCTCGTCGCCGGGCCGCAGTTCTTCCCGACCGGCGAGGTGTCCGACATGCCCGAGGAGCAGTTCGTCGCCGAGCTGGTCCGCGAGCAGTTGCTCGCGGTCACCAGGGACGAGCTGCCGTACTCGATCGCGACCCGGGTGACCGAGTGGGAGTGGCCGCGGATCCGCGTCGACATCGTCGTCGAGCGCGAGAGCCAGAAGGGGATGGTGATCGGCAAGGGCGGCCGGATCCTCAAAGAGGTCGGGACCCGGGCTCGGCGCCAGCTCCCCGAGGGCGCCTATCTGGAGCTGCGCGTCAAGGTCGACCAGGACTGGCAACGACGACCCGACCGCGTCGAGCGGCTCGGCTACTGACGACGCCCCGTCCGCATGTCGCGAGAGGTGCCAGGCACCACGCGCGACATCTCGCTCACGGCGGCACGTCGTCGTTCGACGGAGCACCGGTGCTCTCGGGAGCATCCGGGAGTCCTGGTGGGGTCGGCGAGGTCGACCTCTCGGCGCTGGGAGTGGAGCTCACGAGCCGCGCGAAGTCGCTGTAGCTGAGCGGCTCGTCGCCGTCGCTCGTACCGTTGAACGCGGGGACGAACACCTCGTAGGGCCCCGACGCCGTCTCGAACACGACCAGCCCGATCGTGCCGACCCCGGAGAGCTGTGTCGACGTCAGGCTCAGCACCAATTGGGCGACGGCGCGGCGTTCCTCGTTCTCCGAGATCCCGTCGAGGACGGCGTCGTCGAGGGTGAGCGCCGCGGTCCCGCGGTCGACGACGATCTGCTCGACGAGTCCTGGTCGGACCGAGGTGCGCACGCCGAGCTCGGAGATCCCCACGGGGAACTCGAGCTCGCGCACCACCTCGGCGGCGAGCGCCGTCAGCGGTTGCTCGTCGGCGCGGGCGCGTGACACCGCGCGCTCGACGGGTCGCATGCGCTGGGTGGTCGCCAGGGGGTAGTAGACCGTGATGGCCGTCTCCGACGGCGGCGTCGTCGTGGTCGTGGTGGTGGTGGTCGTCGTCGATGTGGTGGTCGATGCCGGGTCGACCGCCGTCGTCTCGGTCGTCGCCGACGGCGCGAGCGTCGTCGTCGTGGTCGTCGTCGCCGTCGTCGTGGTGGTCGCCAGTGCGGTCGGGTTGACCAGGATCTCGTTGAGCTGGTCGTCCGCGATCGGGACGGTGTCTCCGTCGGCGGGCAGGCTGCACGCAGCCGCTGCGGCACACACCACGACGATCGACAGCGCCGCGACGAAGCGGCGTGCGCCGCCGTCGGCTCGCGACGACCCGGACGAACCGATCATGGGGCGGGCGGCCTCGCTCATGACGGCCTCGTCGGGAGCCTGACCACGAAGCGAGCGCCGCCGCCCTCGCGGTCCTCGACCCACGCCGTGCCACCCAGCGCAGCCGTGTGCTCGGCGACGAGGGCGAGTCCGAGGCCGGTGCCGATCCTGTGCCGGGCCGCGCCGCCACGCGTGAAGCGGTCGAAGATCACGTCGCGCTCGTCCTCGGGGACACCCGGGCCGGCGTCCTCGACGGCGACCGTGACGGTCTTGCCCGGCGAGGGTTCGATCGCGATGCGCACCGGACCACCGCCGTGATGGGTGGCGTTGCTCAACAGGTTGCCGAGGATGCGTTCGAACCGGAACCGGTCGACGAGGGCCTGTCGCTTGGCGCGTCGATGGATCTCGATCGGCAGATCGCCGTACCCGAACCGGTGTGACACGCGATCGCACAGCTCGACGATGTCGACCGGCTCCGGGTGGAACTCCGTCGTGCCGGCGTCGAGGCGCGACAGCTCGAGCAGGTCGATGACCATGTCGTCGAAGCGGCGGACCTGGTCGACGACGACGTCGAGCGCCTGCTGGGTGCGCTCGGGCAGATCGGCGCGGCGGGCGTCGAGCACCTCGATCGCGGCAGTGAGCGCCGTGATCGGCGATCGCAGCTCGTGGCTGACGTCGGACGCGAACCGTTGCTCGCGCTCGATCCGTGTCTGCACGGCGTCGGCCATCGCATTGAACGATCCCGCGAGCCGGTCGAGATCGGGATCGTTCTCCCCGTCGAGTCGGGCGTCGAGCTGGCCGCTGGCGATCTCACCGGCCGCGTCGGCCACCCGGGTGATCGGGCGCAGCAAGCGCCGCGACGTCGACCACCCGAAGAACGTCGCCGCCACCGTCGCCAGGATCGCACCGACGAGGAGCGCGGTTCCGAGCGTCCGCAGCGCGTTCTCGGTCGAGTCGAGAGGGAAGGCCTCGACGTAGCCGACGTCGGATGCCTCGAGGTGGATGCCGACGCCGAGCCACGGCTCGCCGTCGTCCTCGTAGATCGTGCGGACCGACTGCCCGGACTGCACGTCGGCGACGAGGTCGTCAGGGAGGTCGTTGACCGACGATCCCTGGCGTGACGAGAGCGACCGAGTGAGCTGGGGCAGGTTGGGGCTGGTCAGGAGTACCGCGAAGCCGCCGGGCTCGGTCGCGACGTCCTGCATCCACTCGACGATGTCGCCGGGGTCGGGATCGCTCGAGAGGATGAACGTCAGGTCGGTCGCGTGTGCGACGGCGGCGCTCTGGGCGGTGACGATGCGCTGGTCGACGAGCGAGTCGCGTGCGAAGACGTATGTCGCAACCGCCAGACCGGCGCCACCGATGATGGCGAGCACCGCGAAGAAGAGCGTGACCCGCGTGCCGAGGCTGAGCGGGCGGCGGATCATGGGCGACAGTGTGCCACGACGCCCCGACATGGATCCGGCGCCGAAACCGGACGGATGTCCGTGGCGAACTCGGATCGGAGAGGTGCTCGCTGCCGGTGAGGCACCAGGGGGAGGAAGGTACCCCACCGGGGCAGCGTGAACGAACATCATGATGGTTCCCCTGTGTGACGGGTCGACGCTGGAACTGTGCGATTTCTGTAACATTTCGAGTTCGCGCGGTCACTTCGGGTGGTCATCGGCCCGACCGGGGTGTCCCGTGGCACACCGAGACGACCATGGCACACTGACACCACCGTGAACAGCTTGCTCTTCATCGAGGACGACGACGGCATCCGTCTGGCCCTGCGCCTGGCCCTCGAAGACGAGGGCTATCACGTGCACGAGGCCGGCACCGGGCGCGCCGGACTCGACCTGTTCCGCACCCACCCGGTCGATCTGGTCCTGCTCGACCTCCGTCTCCCCGACATGGCCGGCTTCGACGTCTGCCGTGCGCTGCGGGCGGTGTCGATCGTGCCGATCATCATCATCACGGCCCAGACCGACACCCACGACATGGTGGCCGGTCTCGAGGCGGGCGCAGACGACTACGTCACCAAGCCCGTCGTCCCGAAGGAGCTCGCGGCCCGCATCCGGGCGTTGCTGCGGCGCGTCCACCTCCAGCAGGCCACCGCGTCGTCGTCCGCGCAGGTCTTCGGCGACGTCGAACTGCGGCTCGATCAGGGGGTCGTCACCAAGGGCGGGCGGGAACTGAGCCTGACCAAGACCGAGTACCGGCTCCTCTGCGAGTTCGCGGAGCACGCCGGTGCAGTGCTGTCACGCGACCAGTTGCTCGAACGGGTGTGGGGGTACGAGTACCTGGGCGACTCCCGACTCGTCGACGCCCACGTCCGTCGGCTGCGCCTCAAGATCGAGGATCATCCCGACGACCCGAAGTTGATCGTGACCGCCCGCGGCATCGGCTACCGGCTGGTTGGCTGAGTCGGCCGGGGGTCGGCGGGCTCGCTCGGGGGCTGAGCCGTAGAGGTCGAGCCTGGACGGCCGACCGGGGCCGACCTCGTCACGACGACCAGACGGGTGGGCGCTTCTCGCGGAACGCCGCCATGCCCTCCCGGGCGTCGGGTCCGGCGAAGAGCTCGTCGCTCTGGGCCCGCATCGCCGCGAAGGCGTCGTCGCGATCCATGCGACCCACCTGGTGGAGGATCCGCTTGGTCGCGGCGACGGCCCGTGGTGCGCCGGCGGCGATGCCGGCGCAGAGCATCTCGACGGTCGCAGCGACGTCGTCGGCCACGTGAGAGACGAGCCCGATCTCGAGGGCCTGTTCCGCGTCGAAGGGCTCGCCGGTCAGCATGGGCGCCGCGATGCGGGACGGTGCGACCCGCCGGAGGATCGGGACCGAGATGATCGCGGCGGCGACCCCGATGCGCACCTCGGTGAGGGCGAAGCTGACCGAGCGATCGACGACGACCAGATCGCAGGACGCCATCAGCCCGATCCCCCCCGCCCGGACCGCACCGTCGACGGCCGCGATGGTCGGGACCTCGGCGTCCATGAGGGCCCGCATGACGTCGACCAGCGGGGTCGAGTCGAGCGGCCCGCGCCGGGCGGCGCGCTCCTTCAGGTCGGCGCCGGCGCAGAAGGCGGGGCCGGCGTGCCCGAGCACGATCGCGCGCGCGTCCGACCGCTGTGCGACCGCTAGTGCGTCGCCGAGCTCGGCGACCAGCTGGGTGGACAGCGCGTTGCGGTTGTGCTGGGAGTCGAGCGTGATGCGGGCGACGCGATCGACGATGTCGAGATGGACGACGGGATCGGTCGAGGGGTCGGCCGGGGGCATGCGGGCACGGTAGCTCCACCGGTTGCCGCCGCTCCGGTTCGGGCGTCGGCCGACGACCGGGTGTCCGGGTGGCGTCGACCCCGTCAGCCCGCCCGCAGGTCGCGGAGGAAGGACTCGGCGTCGGCGCGGTCGCGGGTGCGCCGCATCGGGGGGAGCGCCCTGACGATGTCCCACCGGTACCGCGCCGTCCCGAGCCGCGGATCGAGCACGGCGACCACCCCGCGGTCGGTCGTGTTGCGGATGAGCCGTCCGCACGCCTGCGCGAGCAGCGTCGCCGCACGGGGCACGTCGATGTCGGCGAACGCGCTCGGCCCGAGCTGCTCACGCCGGGCCGACAGCAGTGGGTCGTCGGGACGGGGGAACGGCAGCTTGTCGATGACCACGAGCGAGAGGGTCGCCCCCGGCACGTCGATCCCCTGGAACAGCCCGGTGGTCGCGAACAGGCAGGTCTCCTCCGATTCGGTGAACGTGCGCACGAGCGCCGGCTTGGGGAGGTCGCGCTGGGTGATGATCGGGACGTCGACCAGCTCGCGGACCTCGTCGAGCGCGTGGTCCATCGCCGCCCAACTGGTGAACAGCGCCAACGTCCTGCCGCCGGCCGCCCCGATGAGGTGGCTCAGCTCGGTCGCGACGTGGTCGCGGTACCCCGGCGATCGAGGCGTCGGCGCCTTGACGGGGCAGTAGAGCAGGCCCTGGCGTTCGTAGTCGAACGGGCTGCCGACGTCGAGCTCGGTCGTGTGGTCGGGTGGCAAGCCCACCCGTGCGACCAGCGACGCCGGGATCGTCGCCGACGTGAGGACCGCCGTCGTCTCCGACCAGACGTGGTCGCGCAGGGTCGGGCCGACATCCAAGGGCGCCGTCTCGAGGCGCGGGTGCTCGGGCCGACCGGTCACGAACGTCACGGTCTCGTCGCCGGCATCCTGGACGGCCTCGACGGCCTCGAGGGCGCGCGTCACGGCCCGCTGGGCGCGCAGCTTGCGCTGTTGGGCGTCCTCGACGGAGGTGTCGACGCCCGCGATCGCCGCGCCGGCGCGACCGAGCCGCAGCTGGGCGTCGTCGAGCACCGCGGCGACGGCATCGGGCAGTGGCCGTGGCAGCCGCTGGCCGGTGAACGGGCCGAGCGCCTCGCGCAGCGACGTCGCGAGGTCGGCGATCCAGCCGACGGTCTCGGGGTCGTCGAGGAACCGGCGGATCGTCGCCGACACACCGACGAAACGGCCGGGGGCGACCTGTGCGCCCACCGTGTCGCTCATGATGTCCTCCACGACGTGGGCCTCGTCGAAGACGACGACGTCGTGCTCGGGCAGGATCGCGCCACCCGACCCCACGTGGAGGCCGTACAGG
>CBFCWS010000173.1:0-6938 GCA_965601765.1 uncultured Ilumatobacter sp.
CACCCGACGGGCTCGCCGCACCGGAGCGCGAGCCCGGCTCCGGGATCGGTCGACGCTCCGGCTGCGGAACCCGAGCCCGACGGCAGGGCATCGGCGGCCGAGGGGACCCGCGTCGCCGATGCCGACGAGGTCGAGGACGACGAGGTCGATACCGGCGAGGTCCCCGTCACGGCCGACGGCGAGCGCGACCCTCGGCGGTTCCAGGTGTCGCGCGACCCGGACGAACCACGGGTCGTCCGGTTCGAGTTCAGCGAGCGGCGCGACCTCCTGGTGCTGCCGGTCGCCGGAGATCCCACGCTCCCCGCCGACGCGGTCCCCGCCACCGGGCTCGACACGCGCTGGGTCGTGAGCTCCCCCCAGCCGCTCGGCGCGGTCGACGACCGCGTGCGAGTGGTCTGGTTCCCGGGGAGCGAGGGCGAACACTGGATCGCGGAGTTCGAGCTGCTGATCCCGAAGGTCGGCGACAGCGAGCTCCGACGCCTGCGCTGCGACGGCGACGACCAACAGATCCTCGACGTCCGCGTCTACACGACCGGGTTCGACGCCACGCTCCTGCGCCATCTCATGGTCTCCCTCGTGACCACCGACGACGAAGCGCCGGAGCTCGACGACGCAGCGGTCAGCGACGTCCGCGACTCGATCGACCCGCCGCACCACGAGTTCACGACGCCTCCCGACGACCTCGCACTCACCGTGAGCGACGACTTCGCGTTCTTCAAGCACGGGACGGCACTCCCCGAGACCGAGCTGTGGCCGTCGGCGGCCGTCCTCGGCGGGCCGATCGGTACCCTCCGCCAGACCGCCGACACGTTCCGGGCGGCCCACGCCGCGCAGCTCGATGCCATCGACGCCGACGAGCTCGCCGACCGACTCGAGCGCGACCTCGACACCTACTTCCTCTCACGCACGCAGGACTGGCGGTTCGACACCTACGACGACGTCCACGTCTCGCCCGACCACCAGGCGGCCTGGGACGCGGTCGCCTCGAGCAACGAGGCGCTCGATCTCGCCTTCGACGGCTACACGCTCTACAACACCTTCTTCCCGGAGGGCTCGGCACTCCGCACGGTCCTCGACGCACTGCCTGCCGGCAGCCGCATCAACATCGACTGGCCGGTCGACGCCGGCAACGCATCGGTGCCGTGGAGCCTCATGTACACCGCACTCCCACCCGTCGCCGGCCCGATCGACGCCAACCAGTTCCTCGGCCTGCGCTTCCGGCTGTCGTGGTCGAAGTGGCGGCGGGCGCCGACCTCGCAGGTGCTCGGCAGGGCGGACGTGGCCGAACGACTGCACTTCCTCTACTGGGAGCCCGACGAGATCGGCGCCGAGGCGGCCCACCAACGAGAACAGGCCGACACGTTCGGCGCCGTCCATCGCGTCGTTCCAGATCTCGCGACGGTGGACACGGCACCCGCTCGCCAGCAGGCGATCAGCGAGCTCCTCGCCCCGACCGGTGCCGCGATCCTCCACTTCTACTGCCACTGCATCCAGGACCCCGGCACCAAGCAGTCCAAGTTGGTGTTCGGACCGATCCAGCGGCACGAGGAGTTCGAGGTGTCCGGGCGTAACTTCGGCGCAGGCCGCTTCGTCGGCGAACCGCTCGTGTTCGTCAACGCGTGCGACAGCGCGGGTGCCGGCGTGTACGAGGTCAATCAGCTCGAGCAGATGTTCTTCAGCCGCGGCTGCCGCGCCTTCATGGGCACGGAGATCAAGGTGCCCATCGCGCTCGCCGCCCGGTTCGCGCACGTCTTCTTCGAGTTGCTCGAGGAGCCGCTCGACGGGAGCCGGCTGTTCGCCGGGGAGGCCGCCGCGCAGGCCCGCCGCTACCTCTGGTTGAACTACCGCAACATCGGCGGCCTCTTCTACAGCTACATCCACCACTACGGCCTGCGCATGGAGCCCTGACCGGGAGGACGCGATGACCGACACGCCGGACGACACGACCGACGACGCACCGGACGAGCGCACGATGCGCTTCCTCACGGCGACCACCGAGGAGCAACAGGCACTCGCCCGCGACCCCGCCTACGAGCAGACGATCGTCGACCTGCTCGGCGCCGACGGCCTCGCCCAGTTCCGGTCGCTCCCCACCGCAGACACCGGTCATCTCGCCGCCAAGCCGAACCCGAACACCCTGTTCGTTCCCGGCGTCATGGGCAGCGTGCTCTCGCCGCTCGGGCTGGGAGGTGTGTGGTGGCTCGACATCCGGGCCCGCACGCGGCTCGACGACCTCGGTCTCACCCCCGACGGCGCCGGCGACGCGGGCGGCCCCTTCATCGACATCCAGCCGGTCAACGTCGACCTGAGCTACAGCGAGTTCATGGCGATGGGGCTCGCCCACGACTGGATCTCGATCCGCGGCTGCCCCTACGACTGGCGCCGTCGCTTGAGTGACGAGGTCGATCGCCTGGTCGGCCTCGTCACCGGGATGCGGGCCGCCAACGGAGGAAGCCCGGTGCACCTCGTGGGGCACAGCATGGGTGGCCTCCTGATCCGCACGGCCCTCATGGAACGGCCCGAGCTCTGGGACCAGATCGGCAAGGTCGTCTACATCGCAACGCCGCACTTCGGCTCGACGTCGATCGCCGGGTACCTCAAGGGCCATCTCTGGGGGACGGAGGCGATCGCGGTCCTCGGGCTGTACCTCTCACGACAGACGTTCCAATCGCTGTGGGGACCGCTCAGCCTGCTGCCGGCGCCGAACGGCGTCTACCCGGGATCGACACCGAGCGAGCACCCGTGCGCCAACTTCGACCTCTACCGGGTCGAGAGCTACGAGCTCGACTTCGGCCGCGATGCCGAGCGGGCGACCCGGCTCCAGCACGTCCTGGACCACGTCGCCGACCACTGGCGGCGCCTGCACCACGACCATCGATCGTGGGACGCCGACCAACTCCAGCGGCAGCTGATGATCGCGGGCGTCGGCCACGAGTCGCTCTTCCGCCTCGAGCGCGACGGCGCCTGGTTCGGGCTCAAGGACAAGAAGCACCGGGCCCGCAAGGTGGGCGATGTCCATCGCGAGGGCGATGGGCGCGTCCCCCTCGCCTCGGCCGTGCTGCCGGGCGTCACCACCCTCTACGTCGACGGCGAGCACGGCGGCCTTCCGAACCTGCCCGCCGTCGCGGCGACGGTGTTCGACTGGCTGACCGACCAGCCGGACTGGTCACGGCGGCTCTCGCCCACCGCGGTCGGCGCGCTCGGCGGGCACCTCGCCGGCGACGAACCGGCGAGTGCACCGCTGCTCTCGTCACGGGCGCCGACCGGGTTGTTCGACGAGTCGACGCTGCTCGACGACATGACCGACGACGAGCGCCAGGCCCTCCGCGACCTCGCCGACACCGACATCCCGGGCTTCAACCTGACCAAGATCCTCTGACCGGACCCTCCCCCGCACCGCACGACGGTCCGGCCGATCGCGTGCGTCCGCGCGAGCAGCCCTGCCGTTCCGGCGCGCCGCTGTGGTCGAGCGACGCTGCGTCGACGGCCGACCAGCGGTGACGGGTTCTCGCCGAACTGCGACATCTCGATGTGGCGGTGCCGGGTCACGATGCGTCGTGTGTCGGTCGCAGCAGGGAGCGAAGGTCGTCGGCGACCGCCGGGTTGATGACGGTGTCGGGGTCGCGCAGCGTGTCGAGTCGATCGTTGACGCCGACGAGCGCGGCGTACAGCGGTGGACAGGTCGGACAGGCGGCGAGATGCGCCTCGACGCCGGCCGCGATCCGGGCGTCGAGGTCGCCGTTCATGTAGTCGCTCACGTGTTGGCGTGCGTCCCAGCACCTCATCGGGACCCCCTTGGTGAGTGTGCGGCGGGTCTCCGCGTCGGCCAGCGCGCTGACCAGCGCCATCCGGCCCCGGCGGAGCCGCTGTTTGGCGGCCGGGAGCGAGATCTGTTGCAGGTCGGCGATCTCGCGGACGCGATAGCCCTCCACGTCGTGGAGCACGACTGCAGCGCGGGCGGTGAAGGGGACTCGCGCCAGCGCGTCCTCGAGCTCCTCGCGAGTTGCGGCACGGGCGATGACGGCGTCGGCCTCGACGGTGTATCGGTCGTCGCGCCAGCGTTCCTCCACCTCGTCGACCAGCAGTTCGCGTCGGCTTCGACGGGCCCTGTCGATGGTGTGGTTGTGCATCATCCGCATCAACCAGTGACGCAACGGCGCGTCGCTGCGGTACTGGTCGCGGCGCTCGATGGCGCGAACGATCACGTCGTGGACCAGGTCGTCGGCGAGATCCGGGTCACGCGTCATCGCGAGCGCATACCGGTGCAGCGCATCGAGATGATCGACGAGGTCAGCGGTTTCGAAGCTCATGTGCTGTGCGGGCCAGCGGCACGACGGCCCAGATCGCGATCGCCGCGCCGATCACGAGAAGGCTAGGGGTCCGTGCGACGACACCGACGACGACGAGCAGCACTGACACGAGCGACCGCAGCGCGACCGACGGGCCCGGTGGCCACACGTGGCTCGGCGGCGAGCCGTTCAGGGCCGCCTCCTGGAGCGCCGCGATCACGGCTTCGGATGCCGCGCCGGTCCGCCGTGCGACTTCCACACCCTCGTGGAGCGCGATCAGCGTCGGGGCCGCCCTGACACCGAGACTCGCCACCGTCGCCGGATCATCGGGTGCGGCGACCTCGACGATCCGAACCCCGACGCGATCGTCGAGGCCGGCGATGCGTGCTCGAACCGCCCGGCAGGACGCGCAGCCCGGTGCGCTGACGAACAGCACACCGGTCTGCGGCAGAGCGCCCGGCCGATGATCGCGGCGGGCGGGACCTGACGGCTGGGTCACGACGCCGTGTCGGCAGCCCCCGTCGTCCTGATCCCGAGAACCGAGTAGAGCGGGCACCAACCCGCCAACCCGGTGAGCAACGGCACCAGGCCCACGACGCCGACGATCGTTCCCGCCGTGCCGCCCATCGCCGCGAACCCGACGATCAACAGCGCCACACCGATCACCACGCGAATCACCCGGTCGATCGTGCCTTCGTTCTTCACGGCAACTCTCCTCTGTGGGACATCGCCCCGACCTGTCGCGGGGCGTCTGACAAGGAGACGATCGACGAGCCGGAATGGATACATCGACCGGTCCACACCTGCCCGCTCGAGACCCGTGGGCGACGCGACGGGCTCACACACCACGCCCGCACCGAGCCCCTCGGCTGGATCGACAGACGCTGCCACACGGCCGCCGGCAACCCGTGCACCCCGACCTCGCCCCGAGCGCCGCGCTCACCGGACACGTCCGCCGCGTCGTCACCGACCCCGCCGGCACCATCGTCGACCACGGCCCCACACGACGACCGTTCACCGGCGGCACCACCGACCTGACCGACGCCGGCATCCAACTCCCCTCTCGGCACGCCGCACGACCACGCCGCACGACCACGCCGCACGACCACGGGGCCGGGGCCGATGTGCCTTCGGCAGTCCATCGGTAGCCTCGGGCGCACCCCCCGATCGAGGAGCCACATGGCGCACGAGTTCATCTACACCTGCTACAAGCTCGCCCGGCACTACCCGCCCGATCGGACGGTGCTGGAGAACATCTCGTTGTCGTTCTACCCCGGCGCCAAGATCGGCGTCATCGGGGCGAACGGTGCCGGCAAGTCGTCGCTGCTCAAGATCATGGCCGGGCTCGACGACGGGTACTCCGGGGAGGCCCGCCTCACGCCGGGTTTCACCGTCGGCTACCTCAGCCAGGAGCCGCAACTCGACCCCGACAAGGACGTCAGGGGCAACGTCATGGACGGCGTCGCCGCCGTGCAGTCGATCATCGACGAGTACAACGCCCTCATGGCCCAGTGGGCCGATCCCGACGCCGACTACGACAAGCTCGGCAAGCAGCAGGGCGTGCTGGAGGACAAGATCGCCGCCGCCGACGCGTGGTCGCTCGAACGCAACGTCGAGATCGCGATGGATGCGCTCCGGTGCCCGCCCGACGACGCCGACGTCACCAAGCTCTCCGGCGGCGAGAAGCGACGGGTCGCGCTCTGTCGCCTCCTGCTCAGCCGACCCGACCTCCTGCTCCTCGACGAGCCGACCAACCACCTCGACGCCGAGTCGGTCGAGTGGCTCGAGCGGTTCCTCCAGGACTACTCGGGCACGGTCGTCGCGATCACCCACGACCGCTACTTCCTCGACAACGTCGCGCAGTGGATCCTCGAGCTCGACCGCGGCCGGGGCATCCCCTTCGAGGGCAACTACTCGTCGTGGCTGGAGCAGAAGGAGGCTCGCCTCGCACGGGAGGAACGCTCGAACGAGGCCCGCCGCCGCACGCTGCAGCGCGAGCTCGAGTGGGTCCGGATGGCCCCCAAGGCCCGACAGGCCAAGGGCAAGGCCCGGCTCGCCGCGTACGAGAAACTGCAGACCGAGGCCGAGCAGGCGACCGACCTCGACCGCCGCCTCGAGATCGCCATCCCGCCCGGCCCGCGCCTCGGCGACACGGTGATCGAGGTCGACCAGCTGAAGAAGGGCTTCGGCGACAAGCTGCTGTTCGACGATCTCTCGTTCTCGCTGCCGCCCGCCGGGATCGTCGGCGTCATCGGCGCCAACGGCGCCGGCAAGACCACCCTGTTCCGCATGCTGGTGGAGGCCGACCGTCAGACGGGCGACGCCGACGCCCGGGCCGACGCCGGTGAGATCACGATCGGCGACACCGTGCAGCTCAGCTACGTCGACCAGTCGCGCGACCATCTCGATGGCGACCGGACCGTGTACGAGGAGATCACCGACGGGGTCGAGCACATGCGGGTCGGCAACCGCGAGATCCACGGGCGCGCGTACTGCGCCAGCTTCAACTTCAAGGGCGCCGACCAGCAGAAGCCCGTCGGCAAGCTGTCGGGTGGCGAGCGCAACCGCGTCCACCTCGCGAAGCTGCTGAAGTCGGGCGGCAACGTGCTGCTCCTCGACGAGCCGACCAACGACCTCGACGTCGACACG
>CBFCWS010000174.1:0-6911 GCA_965601765.1 uncultured Ilumatobacter sp.
TGAGCTTGGGCCAGAGGCTGACATCGCCCGGGACGTAGGCGAGACGACGGTGCAGCTCGACCGCGTCGCGCCAGGGATCGCCCCCGAGCAGGCGCATCGTCCCCGAGTCGGCGCGGAGCATGCCGAGCAGCACCCTGATGGCCGTCGACTTGCCGGCCCCGTTGGGTCCGAGGAAGCCGAGGATCTCGCCGCGGTCGAGCCGTAGATCGAGACCGTCGAGCGCGCGGACGTCGCCGAACGTCTTCACGACGTTCTCCATCTCGATCGCCGGTTCGGTGGCGCCGGTCGGGCGAAGCGGTCGGTCCGTGTCGTTCATCGGATCGCTCCGTTCGGGGGGTCGACGTGTTCGGTCGGGGCGACCAGCACCCCGTTCGTGAGGAGGTCGAGCTCGGTGACCGCCCAGCGTCGGGCGGTTGCACGGTCGGTGAGGGCGGTGCCGAGGTAGCGCTCGACGTTCTGGCGCATCAGCACCACGCCGATGTCCATCGCCAGCAGGAGCACGGCCCGCATCTTCGGATCGTCCGACGGTCGGGCGAGGCCGGCGGCAACCAGGTCGGCGGTCCCGGTCTCGGTGAGCGCGATCATGCGGTCGAACCAGGTCGCGCCGTTCGAACCGCCGTCCTGCATCGCCCGCCCGACGTAGGCGATCGCCGGGCCCCCGTCCTTGGCCGCGATCATCTCGCCCACGCTGACCTCGCGTTCGTCGTCGCCCAACGCGGCAACGATCCGTTCGATGGCCTGCAGCACCCGAGCGTCGCACGCCGCTGCCAGGCCGTCCTTCGAGCCGAAGTGGTGCATGACGAGCGCCGGCGAGACGTCCGCCGCGGCGGCGACCCGCCGCACCGTCGCTGCCTTGGCGCCCTCCCGGCCGATCAGGTCGATCGCCACCCGCAGGATCCGAGCGCGGGCGTCGTCGCCGTCCACGTCGCGGGCAACCAGATCGTCGAACCGCTCGGCTGAACACATGTTCAGCATGATGGCTGAACAAACGTTCAGTTGTCAAGCGACCGGCTCGAGCGCACTCACCACACCACGCCGTTAGGTTGCTGCAGTGACGTCGACCGGAGAGCGCCAGCCCAGCGCAGCGCCCGCCGGAGGAATCCTGTCGCGGCCCTACCGGCGCGTCACGCTGGCGAACCTCACGATCGTCGCGATCGCGGCCTTCGACGGTCTCGCGCTCGTCGCCGCCCTCCCGGCGATCGCCGACGACCTCGGCGACGTGGCGCTGCTGCCCTGGGTGATCACCGCGTTCCTGGGGGCATCTGCGATCGCCGGGATCACCGCTGGGCCGATCATCGACGCGATCGGGGTCCGTCGCACCTTCCGGTTCACGGGGCTCTGGTTCCTGGCGACGAGCGCGATCGCGGCCGCCGCCCCCGACATGATCACGCTCGTCGTCGCCCGCACGCTGCAGGGTGTGGGCGGCGGGCTCGTCATCTCGGTCGCGCTCACCGCCGTCGGCCTCGCCTACCCCGATCGGCTCCGCCCGCGGGCGTTCGCGGCGAACTCGATGGTGTGGGGGGTGATGGGATTCGGCGGCCCGGTCGTCACCGCCGGCCTGCTCACGCTGACCGGCTGGCGCGGCATCTTCGTCGTGCAGCTCCCGATCACGGCGTTGGCCATCGTCGCGGGCTGGCGCAGCCTCCCGAGCACCCGTGACCGGCCGCAGCGGATCACCGTCGACGGACGCGGGGTCGCCCTCGTGACCGTGGTCGTCGTGGCGTCGCTGATCGGCGTGTCGCAGATCGGCGTTCGCTGGTGGCCGGCCGGCGCGGCCGCCGGTGCGGCGATCGCCGCCGCCGCTGCGTTCTGGGCGCACTCGGGGCGGACCAGCGACCCGCTGGTCGCCAGATCGCACATCACGCGCTTCCCCCTGCGGCGGATCCACGTCACGTCGGGCCTCGTGCTCGTCGCCGGGCTCGCCGCCGACAACTACCTGCCGCTGTACATGCGCACGGTGCGCGGCACCTCGGAAGGGTTCGCCGCGTTCTCGGTACTGTTCCTCGCCGTCGGGTGGACGACCGGCGCCTTCGTCGTGAGCCGGCTCCTCGACCGGCGGGGACCGTCCGACACCATCCTCCTCGGATCGTTCGTGATGCCGGTCGGGATCGTCGTCGCGGGCCTGGGCGTGTGGGTCGGGTGGCCGATCCCGATCGTGTTCGCGGGGTTCGTCGTGATGGGACTGTCGATCGGCTTCGTGTCGACGTCGGGCCTGACGATGCTCCAGACCAGCGCCGCGGAGACGGAGATGGGCCGCGTGACGAGCGCCCACCAGTTCATCCGCACGCTGTGCATCACCTACGGGGTCGCGATCGGCGGCGCCATCCTGCTGCTGG
Organism: uncultured Ilumatobacter sp.; assembly: GCA_965601765.1. Taxonomy (GTDB): domain Bacteria; phylum Actinomycetota; class Acidimicrobiia; order Acidimicrobiales; family Ilumatobacteraceae; genus Ilumatobacter. The sequence continues at coordinate 2,337 of CBFCWS010000174.1, forward strand.
TGGTCGATCGGCAGGTCGGCGACGTCGAGGTCGTGCGGGACGCGCTGAGCGACGACGAACTCCCGACGACACCGGCGACGCTCGATGCGATCCGGGACGGGCTCGCGTGGGTCCACATCTTCGCCGGCGTCGTCTCGCTCGGCTGCATCTGGGCCGCGGTCGTCCTCTGGCGGCAGGTGCGGGCCCGCTCGAGCTGACCGATCGTCGGCTCAGAACCGCATCTCGTCGGGCTCGAGTGTGCTCGGGCCGACGTGGGCGTCGAGCCATGCGTTCATGTCGCCGGCACCGTTCCACGCATCACGGATCTTCGTCGCGGCCTGCCTGGTGTGGATCCACTTCGGTGCGCCGAAGTCCCTGGAGGCCATCAACCCCTTGCGGCGGATCAACTCGATCCGAGGATGGTCCTTGGGGTAGCCCCGAGGGGCGGTCTTCAACTCGTCGACGGCCCCGATCTCGTAGCGCCGGGCGCTCAGGTCGGCGACGATCGCCTCGATCTCCGTCCCGGTCTGCTCGGCGTCGACGGCCCGGCGGAACCGTTCGAGTTGGTCCTTGGCCATCGCGTAGTAGCCGGTGCCGCACATCAACCCCGCCGCCGAGATGTGGAAGTAGAACCCGGCGCCGCCCTCGGACTCGCCGTACGCACCCTGGTGGGTCTTGTAGGGCGGTCGGTTCTTGGAGAAGCGGAGGTCGTTGTGCGGCCGGAACAGGTGGAACGGACCGAACTCGTCGAGTGCGCCGGCGAGCTCCTCCGTCGGCGCGCGCACGACCTCGGCGAAGGTGGCCCTGTTCGCCTCCCAGAACGGCTTGTTGTTGTCGGCTTCGAGCCGTTCGTAGAAGTCGATCGCCGCCGGCGGAATCCCCGTGAAGGCCATGCCACGCCACGCTATCCCACCGCCGGACGAGGTCCCGCCGGGCGACCCGGCATCGCCAGTAGGCTTGCGGGGTGCGGCGCGAACGGCATCTGGTGGCTGAACGGCAGGCCCGAACCCGGTGATGGCCGCCGGGTCGACCACCCCGCTGCTGCTGGCCGCCGCCCTCGTCGTCAGCGCGTGCAGTTCCGGCGAGGCGGCGACCACCGATGCTGTCCTCGACACAACGCCGACGACGGCTGCGCCCGCACCGACACGGTCGCCGACGACACCAGCACCGACGGCACAGCCACCGACCCCCACGACGGCTGCCACCACCGAGCCCGGGTCGGACCCCGACTGCGTGGTGGTCGTCGTGGCCGGCGACTCCCTCGGCGCGATCGCCGGCCGCGTCGACGGCGTGGCGGTCGCCGACCTGCAAGCCGAGAACCGGCTCCCCGACGACGCCGTCATCCACCCCGACGACGAGCTCGACGTCTGCATCGGCAACGACGTCGACGACGTCACCGGACTGTCGAGGTTGGCCCCGGACGCGGCGGCCGTGCGCCGTCAGCAGGAGGAGCTGAACGAGCTCTTCGCCCCGTACTCGATCGCCGAGCTCGCCGTGGACGGCGACTCCGGGCCGATGACTCGGCAACTGATCTGTGCGGCGCGCCTGGGACTCGGCCTCCGGCCGTCGACCGCGCACCTCCCCGAGGGAAGCGACGACGAGGAGACCATCTTCGCGGCGACATCGCTGTCGATCCCATCGGGGGCCCCGACGTGGACCGACCGGTGGATCCTGATCGACGAGACCTGCCAGATCGCGATCACGGGCGAGGGCGACGACCGGATCGTCGACGTGTTCCCGACCTCGACCGGCGAGCCGGGGTTCGAGACCCACAACGTCCGCGCCCTCGACGCCTTCCGCTACGACCCGGCGGCCGACAACGGGGGCTGGCACGACAGCTCGCGCTTCCCCGTGTCGATCGACAACCCCCTCAACGGCAACATGTACAAGCCCCTGTACTTCAACCGCGGCCAAGCGATCCACGGCGCCAACTACGTGCCGACACGACCCAACAGCAAGGGCTGCGCCCGGCTCTTCCCGTGGCACCATGATCGGCTGATCGCATGGCTCGGCCTCGACGGTCTGACCGAGCCGACCTGGCGAGCGGGCCAGATCGGCGTCACGGTCTCCGTCCAGGGCGAGTATCGCGAGTTCGACTGAACGGGGGTCACCGGACGCCGCTCGGAGCGGCGCCGTGGCTCGTCGTCACGTGGCCACCGAGAGCTGCGCCGGGACGACGTCGACGTCGAACGCCGCTTCGCCGTGCAGCACCTCGACGATCCGGTCGAGGTCGTCGCACGTGGGTTCCTCCAACGGCGGGTCGTGCGGGCGCGCGCCGTGCGACCGGAAGCCGATCACCTTGATCCGCATCGTCGGGTCGACGGCCGCGAGCCAGGCGCCCGTCGAGCGGATCAGCCCGGTCCCGTCGTTGACGCCCCGGAGGATCAACAGGCGCACCTCGGTCAGTCGGTCGATCGAGTGGAGGTGCTCGATGCTGTGGAGCACCTGGTCGTTCGGCGCCCCGGTCATCCGCAGGTGGATGTCGGGGTCGAGGCACTTGAGGTCGATCATCGCCCCGTCGAACACGGGAGCAAGGCGATCCCACACCGCCGGCTCGCAGGCCCCGTTGGAATCGACGAGGCACGACAGCCGGCGCAGGTCGGGGTCGGCCTTGATCGCCTCGAAGAGCGCGGCGAGGAACGCCGGCTGCTGGGTCGCCTCACCGCCGGAGACCGTCACCCCCGAGACGAACGGTGCCGCGCGGCGGATGTCGTCGAGGAGGTCGCCGACGGAGCGACGGACCGGGTGGTGGCCCTCGATCGGCGAATGCCCCGGGATCGTCTGCGGGTTGTGGCACGCGACGCAGTCCATGTTGCAGCCCTGGAGGAACACCGCGAACCGGTTGCCCGGACCGTCGACGAGGCTGAACGGGATCGTGTCGGCGATCAGCCCGGTGACCTCCGACGGGTCGGCGACCGCATCGCGTGCCGTGGCGTCAGCGCGGTGCACGCTCGTGGCAACCGACGCGCTTCACCGCACGTCCGGTGAGGTGGTAGGCCTCCTCGCTCGCAGCGGCGAAGTGGTCGCTGCCGTGGCGAACCTGGGCGGCGTCGTCGACGCGCTGCAGATCGCTCTTGCGGACCAGGTAGCCGGTGATCCGGACGAAGTCGTTGTCGGCGAGATTGAAGGTGAAGTCGCGCATCCCCGACGCGAACGCCCCGCGGATGATGTCGACGAGCGCTTCGGGGTTGCGGACCGCCGTCTCGTCCACGTGGAAGATGTCGCTGATCCCGGCGGTGAACAGGTGGTGGTGCGGGGCGCAGGTGTGGATGTGGTCGAGCATCGGCGGCTCGTCGCCGACCGGGATGCGGGTGCCGGCCGTCACCGCGTCGTCCGTGTCGATGCCGCCCTGGCTGTGCAGATACGAGGCACCGCCGTGCCCGTTGCTGTAGGGCATCGGACGTGCGTCGACGAGCTCGGCGATGCGCTCGATCAACCGGATCGCCAGCTCGTCGGCGGCGGCGTCGTGGCCGTAGCGGGCCGCGCCGTCGCGGTCCCGGCCTTCGTAGGCGAGCAGGAGTTCGACGCACTCGGCGAGCCCGATCACCCCGAACATCGCCGCGAACCTGTCGAGGTCGACGAGCCCCTCGGTCGCCAGCCAGTGCGTCTCGAAGAATCGCTGCTCCTCGACCAGCGAGCGGATCCGCGCCTCGGCCAGCTCGGCGGTGTACTCGACGTAGCGGGGCAGCGTGTCGGCCAGGAACGCCTCGACGTCACCCGAGTGCACGCAGGCGACCTCTTTCAGGTTGACCCGCACGAGCGTGTGCGCACCGCCACCGATCTTGAGCGAGTTGTAGCAACTGACGGCCGCATAGCCCTCGCCGTGGTCGCCGACCATCATCGGGTGGTTGACGAAGTGCGGCTTGCCGGTCTCGAACACGGTGCGCACCGCGTCGAGGACCAGGTCGTCGGGGGTGATCGCCGGATCGACCTTGAGGGTGATGTTGGGCACCGCCTGACGCAGGGACCGCTCGACCCGGAAGATCGACCGCGTCACTCGGCTGTCGTGCGGGCCGACGTCGAGGTGGGCGAAGGCGTCGGGCTGCATCCGGTCGATGCCGATCCAGAACCGGCGCAGCTTGCGGTCGAGCTCGTCGTCACCGATCTCGGCGGTGACGAACCGCCCGAGCAGCTTGTCGAGGTCGCCGAGGTACACCGGATAGGTGGTCACGCTCGGGACGTGGGCGTACATGATCTGGAGGAACGCGAGCGCGTCGTCGAGGTCCTCGGGCGGATCGAGCTCGAGGTACTCCAGCCCGTGCTCGAACGCCCGCTCGTAGTCGGGGAGCACGTAGCGCGGCGTGAAGGGGGCGTGGCCCTCGAACATGTCGCAGATGATCCGCTTGTCGAGCGCCTCCCGGCACTCGTCCGACAGCTCGGGATACGGCAGCGTCTCGGTGGCGAGCTGCGCAAGCCGGCGCACCTTCTGGTCGTACCCCAATGCACCCGACTGCACGATCTCGCGTGCACGCGTCCGTACCTCGTCGATCTCCATCGATCTCCATCCAAGCCGACTCGCGCCCCCATTCCTAGGGTCGACCGGCCCGTCGCGGCGCCGAGATCGTCGGGATGACCGGATCGGGCAAGACCGGACTG
>CBFCWS010000175.1:0-6879 GCA_965601765.1 uncultured Ilumatobacter sp.
CCAGGCGGCGGTCGTGAGCGGGCGCAGGCGATCCGCCGCCCCGAGATCGTCGACCCCCTCGGCCACGTGGACGTGCACGCCGACGCCGTGCCGCTGCGCCAGCTCGGCGGCCGCCGCGAGCGTGTCGTCGGTGCAGGTGAACGCGGCGTGCACGCCGACCATGCCGCGGCCCCCGTCGCCGAGGTACCGGTCGTTCTCCTCGAGCCCCCGACGAGCACCATCCGCACCGTGGCGATCGGTCACACCGTAGGCGCACGACACCCGGACGCCGACCTCGGCGCAGGCATCGGCGATCACGCTCAGGCTGCCCTCGATCGCGTTCGGCGACTCGTGGTGATCGACGATCGCGGTACACCCGACCTCGAGCGCCTCCACCGCCGCGAGCTTGGCCGACCACTCGAGCATCTCGAGGTCGAGCGCGCGGTCGAGCCGCCACCAGACGAGATCGAGGATCGACGCGAAGTCGGTCGGTGTCCCGGGCGGGGCAGGCATCCCGCGTGCGAGCGCCGAGTAGAGGTGGTGGTGAGCGCACACCAGGCCGCCCGATCGCCCCGTCGCGTCGCCGGTCATCCGGAGACGGTACCAGGACACGCGATCGCCGTCGTCGCCCGACATCGAGCCGGAACCGGAGGACACCGAACCGGACGAGCCCGCGACCACGGAGCCGGACGACCCCGACCCGGGACCGCAGAACACGCTCGTCGGGGCCTTGGGGCCGAGGTACTCGGTCGATCCGGTCGACATCACGCTCGCGATCGTCGGATTCATCACCCTCGTCGGGCCGGCGAGCTGGTGGATGGTCCGCCGCGACGACCCCGATGCCGACCCGACACCGCCGCCGGACGATCCTGAGCCGCCGATCGGCGACATCATCTCGCGGCCCGGCCTCGAGCTGGTTGCGGTCCGTCCTGGCCTGGATCAGGTGCCGAGCTCCTCGAGGGCCGACCAGGACATGGCGGGAGCTGTCCCACCGCCGGTGAGGCCGGTCTCGTCGCTGGTCGACGCCCACCGCCCACCGCCGTCACTGGGAGCGCGGACCGCAGCCGATCGTGACGCCGAGTTCGAACGTGTCCGGGCGACCTCGCGATGAGACCACTTCACGAACCTCGACCGTCGGCGTCGCGTCCGGGTTCGACGGCGTACACTCGAAGGAGGCGCCGTGTTTGGGAGCTGGACGGTCGTTGCGATCGCCGCCCGACGCGCAGACTCGACGTTGTGAACGCGAGGAGCTGCCATGCCCGTCCCCGTCCCATGTGACGATCCGACAACCCGACACGCCCCGCACCCGACGGGGCCTCGGGAAGGAGCGGCGTGATGCTGCTGTTCCATGGAACGTACTGCGGATCGGCGAACGCGTGATGGTGCACGACGACCTCGATCCGTTGTTCGAGGTCCGAACGGGTACCGTCGAACTCGCGCAGACGCGACGGGCGGGCGCCGACGAGATGGCCGTTCGACTGGATGATCCGACGTCCGCGATCGTGTCGCCGCGACGTCACGCGGTCCACCTGCTCCCCAGCGATCAGGTCTTCCCGTGCCGGCGATGTGACGCGATCGCGGCGGGCCCGACCGACGCTGATCGGCAAACCACCGCGTGATCGACCAGAACATGCGACGTCGTCGCGCGTTCGGTCGGGGGCCGCTCTCGCACCGTCATCTACGAGCTCACCGTCGTCGCCGACACGTCGCCACCCGGGCCGCACGCAGCGCGCGTCGACTCGGCGACAGCGTGCGGCGACGATCCCAGACAGCCGGCATCCCCGGCGGAAACGAGGCGGCATGGCCGCGTCCAAGAAGAAGGCACGCGCGACCCGCTGGTGCGACAGCGACACCCCGATCGACGAGCTCGGGCCGAGCGAACAGGTCGCGCACCACATCGTCCTGGAGTTCGGAGACCTCGCACCGTCGGTCGACCTGATCATGGCCGCCGACCTCACCGCAACGGAGCGGCTGCGCGCGATCGAGATGTTCCGAGCATCGCTCCGCACGCCCAGCGCCCCTCACCGCGACCCACGCAACGCCATCGACGCTGCTCGCACCGGCGGATGACGGGGTAGCCGAGCGCGTCACGGACGACGGCACCGAGTGAGTTGCCGGAGCTCTCCGCGGTTCGCTCGACACCCTGACGAGGCACGTTCGTCCGGGGGTGCCGGGCCACCCGTGGCGTGACGAGGCCTCGCGAGACGATCGTGCAGCGCGCCGGGCCTCGTTCATCGCGGTCGAGGAGCGGCACGGTGCGTGCGATGACCGCCGTGCTGCCGGGTGCGGTGGTCGGCTCGAGGGCCAGGGATCCGCCGACGGACGATCGGGCGTGCGACGCCGACTTGGGCGCCGCGCCGAGGGAGCTCGTTCACGAGCGTGGGTGACCGATCGGTGGCGCTCCACCACCCCTCAGCGACACCACGTCGGTCGTCACGAAGGCGTGGAGGTGGCCACCGGTCGCCAGTGCCGTGCAGAGTCCGTCGTGACGCGTGGTGCGCACGGCGTCGGTGACGGTGATCGCGACGCCGATGCTCATCACGGCCCAGGCGGTGCCGGCGGCGGTGCCGACGAAGACAGCGACCGGCACGGTCATCAGCAGGGTCAGATTCACGACCGCGATGGCGAGCTGGGCACCGGCCCAGAGATAGGTCAGTCGACGGAACAGCGACGTGATCGCGGGACGTGCACCGACGGTGTCGTCGAAGCTGCAGAAGTCGGCGGCGAATCTGGCGACGAGCGGCTTGCCGATCACCACGGAGGCGGCGAACAAGAGCGCGGTCGCGGCGGTCTTCGCGATCGGCTGGACGAAGTACATGAACTCGCTGTGGTTGAGCAGGTAGATGCCGAGTCGGACGGTGATCCCGACGGACGCGACGAGCAGCAGTCCGGGAACGGGCTGCCGCAAGAGGAGGCGTCGCGCGACAGAGAGATAGGTGCAGGCGCTGGCGGCGGCGATCCCCCAGACCTGTCCGAAGCTGCTGAGGGCAACGTAGTAGGCGACGGTCGGGAACAGCGTCGCCTCGACGAGGTACGGCCACAGTCTGCGGACGACCGCCCACACGACCGACAACCACGACGGGTCGAGTCGCCAGGGCTGAGCCGATGGTGACGGATCACCGATCGCGGTCATCGCTCCGGCTCGATCGGCGTCTGCGAAAGTGCAGGTCGTGGTGTCACCCGATCTCCCGTCCCACCGTCGGGAGCGCGGTCCGGAGATACCGGTTGCCGTGCACGGTCAACTCGATCTCGTCGAAGTGCGGCTGCGGGGTTCCGCCGCTCGGCGCGCCCCAGATGAACATCGCCGCCTTCGCGTCGCGCAAGGTGGCGGCGACGTCGGCCGGGCTCCGGCCGAGGTCGGTGGCGAATCTGTCGCTCGACACGATCTCACCCAGCGAGTCGCCGCGCCGCAGGGCGGACAGGAGCTCGTGCATGCGCCGGCTGTCAGACATCGAGTTGCGCGAGCAGCTCGTGCTTGCGTTGCTCGAACTCGTCGAAGTCGATCTCGTCGGCGTCGAATCGTTCGTGGAGGACGGCGAGCTCATCGAGCACCTCGGTCTGGGGGGCGGATGGCTCCCGGCGTTCCGTCGCGGCGGCCTCGGCGCGACGGTCCTGTAGGCGGGCTTGCTTCGCCTTGGCCTTGTCGACGCGGGCCTTCTCGCGCATGCGCTTCTGGAATCTGGCCTGGTTCATCTGGTCCTCCACGCGTTCATCCGTGGCGCGCGTACGCACGGCCGGTCACGCGACACGTGGCGTCGACCGCTCCGATCGTGGTCGGATCTGATTGCTGGCACGGCGGCCCTCCCTCGATGCAGGCTCCGAGAGGCGTCGAGCCTGCATGGGGCGGCAGCACGGTGGCCGGCCTGCCCAAGCGGGCGGCTCGCCCAAGGAAACAATCGCAACCTACCAGGGCGATGGGCCGGACCGTTGGCGGGCAACGGTCCGGCCACGCGGCGATGCGGCGGACCCGATCGAGATCAGGCGTTTCGGACGGCGACGGCCTCGTCGCCCTTGCCGGCACCCAGCGGTCGACGACGGCTGCAACCGTCTCACGCTCGACCCGGTGTCGCCGACGCGGCTGCTGCCGAGGCGGCCGCTTGCGCTGATTCGACCCGACGCAAAGGTGCCCAGTTGGCGAGGTTTCCTCGCTCCGGACACGGTGTCGATGCCGTCGACGCGCACGACCCACTTGTCGCCCAGCTTCTGAACCGTCGGATGGCTTGTCTGCTTCCAGGCCACGTGGACCCGCGTTCTGCATACATCTCGCATACATCGGGCGGAAAACGTCCGAGGGTCGGTCCTCTCGGACCGACCCTCTCAGCGCATCACTCCTGGTGGAGAGGCATGTTCTTCCAGCGCGCCCGTAGGGATTCGAACCCCAAACCTTCTGATCCGTAGTCAGATGCTCTATCCGTTGAGCTACGGGCGCTCGGTTGCAGGAGTCTAGGCGGTGCTCCGGTCAACCGCACCCGCCGGCGCACCGGTCAGTAGGCGGTCTGACGCCAGGGGCTCCACCCACCCGATCGCTGGTACAGGGCGTACGCGGCGGTGATGTTCTTGCGTGCGTCGAGCAGGTCGGACGACGAGTTGATGCCGTAGTCGCGGAGCCAGCTCTGGTGCACGGAGTAGTAGATCTGGAACACGCCGTAGCAGCAGAAGCCGTTGAAGACCGTCGGGTTGTAGTTGCTCTCGCGGCGGGCCACGTTGAACGCCATCTCGTGCTGGTCCTCGGGCCAGATCTCGCGGATCAGCGCCTTCACCTCGGACTCGGAGGCGGGTTCGCTCGGCGCAGCGGGCGCGGCGGTCGTCGGGGCGGCGGTCGTCGGGGCAGCGGTCGTCGTGGCAGCGGTCGTCGGGGCAGCGGTCGTCGGGGCAGCGGTCGTCGGCGCCGAGGTGGCCGGTGGAGCGGTGCTCGGCGTCGTCGGGGCGGCGGTCGTGGCCGGTGTCGTCGCAGGTGGCGACGGAATCGTGGCGTCGGCGGTCAGGCAGACCTCGTCGCCGGGGAAGAGCACCGTGTCGAGCGCCGAGGTGTTCTCGGCGAGGAGCACCTCCACGCCGATGCCCGACGCGTCGGCGATGCGATACCACGAGTCGCCGGGGGCGGCGGTGTACTGCTGAGGACAGGCGGGCACGTCCTGCTCGGACTGCTCGCTGACCTGAGCAGCATCGGTCTGCGACGCGGCGGCGGCCTCGGTCGCTTCGGTGGCGGGCGCTGCATCCGTCGTCGCCGCCGCGGACGCCGTCGTGTCGGTGTCTGGATCCGCTGCCTCGCTCGGCGCCGGGCTGCTCCCCGATGACGAACTGCTTGCCGCGGCCGATTCGGCGCTCTCGTCGCCCGCTTCGGGGGCGGTCGTCGTGGCCGCTGCAGGATCGGCGGCGATCTCGGGTGAAACGGTCGCCGGTGCCCCGGCGGTCTCAGCGACGGCGCCCTCGGGCATCGCCGCCTCGTCGTCGGCGACCTCGTCGCCGGCAGCCTGGCCGCCGGCCGTGTCGCTGCCGTCGACCCCGTCGATGACGACGCTGTCGAGTTGGGGTTCGGTTTCGGCGGGACGGAGTGCGATCGCGAGCGGCACCAGGAGCGCGAGCGCGAGCACCGCGAGACCGATCCGCTTGATGTACGGGTCGACCGAGCCGAGGCCGACCACCGGCACCGACGTGGTCGGGTCGCGGTCGATCGGGCGATCACCGGGCTGTCGGACCCGATCGGTGCGACTGTCGGGGACGTGCTCGCGAACGGGTCGCGCCATCGAGGTGGTGGTGTCGTCCGAGGTGGTGATGTCGTCGTCGATCCGAGCCATTGGAGCGAGCGGCCAGTCGTCGAGCTCCGGCGCCCACGTCGGCGCGCCGGCACCGAGCTCACCGATGGTGGAATCGCGTCCTGCACCGGGCGGCGATGCGTCGACGTCGACGGCTGCGACCTGGGATGCGGTCGGCCGAACGATTCCGTGCGAGCGCGTGCGATCGACGTCGCCGCGCCGGTCGACCACCTTCGGGCGGAAGGCGGCGACACCATCACGGATCAATCGGACCGGCCCGGTCGCGTCGACTGCACTCGCATCGCGTCCGGCGTCCGTACCGGCCGGCTCGACCGGTCCACTCGTGCGGCGAAGTCGGCCGGTCGACCGGGTGGCCGCCTGCTCGCCCGAGACCCAACCGCGCGTGGCACCCCAGAACTCCCGGGTGATGTCGTCCTCCACGCCGACGGCGTCGTGGGGACCGGAGTCGACGGCGACGCCCGTGGGGCGCTCGTCGCGGGTGAACGAAGTGTGGTGGTGACGCATGGCGATGGGCGCGCCCGGGTTCGGAACGTCGGGCATCCCGAAGGTCTACTCGGTTCGTCATGGGATCGCAACATCAGCGTCATCCAACCGCAACTGAATGACAGTGATGTGACTTCCGTCAGACGTTCGACATCTTCGGACGCACCGGGCGCAACCGGATGTCGTTCGACGCCGTCGCGCTCGGCGTGCGACGAGGGCGGCCGACGGGCGCCGGGGGCGCGACACCCCCGGCGCCGGCGGAGAGGGTGGGATTTGAACCCACGGACCCCAGAAGGGTCAACGCCTTAGCAGGGCGTCCCATTCGGCCGCTCTGGCACCTCTCCGGAGCAGCCCGAGTCTAGTGCCGCCTCCCTGAACGGCACCGGCCCACTACGATCGCACGCGGAACGGTGGCAGAGCGGACGAATGCACCCGCCTTGAAAGCGGACGACCCTCACGGGTCCGGGGGTTCGAATCCCCCCCGTTCCGCCAACAGGTCCAACGCGTGCTGACTCGTGTTGAGCCGTCCTGATCCGTAACGCTCTGACCAGGTACGATGTTCATCTGATGCCAACCGGTGTCAGTGTCGTGGTCGAGCTGTTGCACCGGCGTCGAACCGCACAGCTCGAGGACCGCCTCC
>CBFCWS010000176.1:0-6855 GCA_965601765.1 uncultured Ilumatobacter sp.
TGATCACCGCCGTCGGCGCCGAGAACATCGGCGGCGTGTACGCCGCCGACGACACGATGGTCGCCGGTGTGATCGACGCGCTCAAGGCGCGCGACATCGACCCGGCCGATCTGATCATCACCTCGATCGGGAACACGTTCCTCGGGAACCCGCTCGTGATCGCCGGCGAGCTCGACGGAACCGTCTTCCAGTCCTCCTCGTGGGACGGCGAGAACGCCGCGGTCACGGCGCACGAGGTGCTGACCGGTGAGCCCGGCGAGCGCATCGTGAAGTTCATGCCGTCGGTCAAGGTCACCGCGGAGAACGCCGAGGATCCGGACGTCGCTCCGGAGTGGTGATCCGACCTCGATGACTCACTCCCCCGCCGGGACCCGGGCGGCGACTGCCGCCCGGGTCCCGGCCACACCTGATCGCGCTACGTTGCGGTGAGGAGCGCCTCGACCGGACCGACTCGGGCGCCGAGGGCTCGAGGAGTGCTTTGGCCATGCCGAGTGTCACGCTGAAAGAGGTTGCCGCTCTGGCCGGCGTCGACGTGTCGACAGCGTCTCGAGCGTTGAACCCCGAGAAGCGGTCCATGGTCGCGACGGCTACCCGCCGGCGGGTCCTCGAGGCGGCCGACACGCTCGGCTACCGCGGCAACCAGCAGGCGTCGGCACTCCGGCGTGGTCGCACCGGCGTCGTCGGTGTGATCGTCGCCGACATCAGCAATCCGTTCATCGGCCCGGTCGTCCGTGGTGTGGCACATGCGCTCAGCAGTCGGAACATGCTCCCGATCGTGACCGAGACCCGCGATTCGGCCGACGAGTTCGCCCAGATCGTCGACAAGCTGCTGGCGCAACGCGTCGACGGCGTCGTCGCGGCTGCAGCACGCTACGGCGACCGCGGGCTGCTGCGGAAGCTCGCAGCGGACGTGCCCACGGTGCTCGCGGTGCGCGAGCTCCCCGGCAGCGGCATCCCGTCGATCTCCCACGACGACCTCGCAGGTGGGCGGCTCGCCGCTGAGCATCTCCTGGCACTGGGGCACCGGCGTGTCGCGCAACTGATGGGCCCGCAGGACATCTGGTCGTTCGAGGGTCGGGCCCAGGGATTCCGGGAAGCGATCGTCGCCGGTGGCGGGTCGTGCGTGGACATCCGGACCGACTCCCGACTCCCGACGGCGCAGGCCGGTCGCGAGCTCGCCGCCGCTCTGCTCCACCGTCCCGACGAAGCGCCGAGCGCCGTCTTCGCCCACAACGACACCATCGCCATCGGCGCGAGCGGCCTGTTCCGTGAGCTCGGAATCGAGTGCCCCGAGCAGATGTCGGTGATCGGCTACAACGACGTACCCCTCACGGCACATCTGCAGCCGCCCTTGACCACGATCCGACTGCCGGGGTACGAGCTCGGCCGCCTGGCAGCCGAGCTCGTGGTGACGACGATGGCGGGACTCGACACCACGGTCGGCACCGTTCGGCTCGCCCCCGAGCTCGTGGTCCGCGCATCGACGGCGCCCCCGCCGTGACACCGTCCGACGACAGGAGGAGACCGACATGGGAACCATGACCGGACGATCGTGCATCGTCACCGGAGCGGCGCGGGGAATCGGCCGCGCGATCGGCGAAGCGCTGCTCGACGAGGGCGCGGCCGTGTGCTTCGCCGACCTCGACGGCACCGCCGCCCAGGCCGTCGCCGCGGCCAACCACGACCGCGCCGACGGTGCGGGTGGTCGGGCGATGGCGGCGACGGTCGACGTGACCGACCGCGACCAGGTCCGCGCGATGATCCGCAGCGTCGTCGAGCGGTTCGGCGCACTCGACGTGATGTTCAACAACGCCGGGGTGAACAAGCCGATGCACTTCCTGGAGGTGACCGAGGAGAACTGGGACTTCATCATGCGCGTCAACGGTCTCGGCGTCCTGATCGGCATGCAGGAGGCGGCCAAGCAGATGATCGAGCAGGGCCGCGGCGGCAAGATCATCAACACCGCGTCGATCGCGTCCCGGCAGGGCTTCGACAACGTGGTCCCCTACTGCGCCTCGAAGTTCGCCGTGGTGTCGCTCACCCAGTCAGCGGCCCGCGACCTCGCCCGGCACGACATCACGGTGACCGGTTTCGCACCAGGCGTCGTGCACACCGAGATGTGGGACGCCGTCGACCAGGATCTCATGGCCATCGGGGCCTCGGAACGCCCTGGTCAGGCAATGGAGGAGTTCGCGGCCGACATCCTGCGAGGTCGCGTCGCCACGCCGGCCGACATCACCGGCACCACCACGTTCCTCGCCTCCCCGGCCAGCGACTACATGACCGGTCAGATCGTGATGATCGACGGCGGCATGACGCTCGTATGAAGCGGGTCGGGTTCGCGGGCCTCGGTCGGATGGGCGCGCTCATGGCGGCCAACGTCGCGCACGCCGGTTTCGAGCTGTCGCTGTGGAACCGGAGCCGCGACCGTGCCGATCGGGTGGCGCGGACGACGGGTGCCACGACCTGCCGCACCCCTCGTGAGCTCGTCGAGCGCTCCGACGTGGTGGTCACCATGCTCGCCGACGACGGCGCGTCGGAGCAGGTCCACCGGGGCGGCGACGGTCTCCTCGGAGCGAACGGCGGAGCCACCCGCCTCATCGAGATGGGCACCCACAGCCCACGTCACGTGCGGCAGCTCGCCGCGGACGCCGGTGACCGGATCGTGATCGACGCCCCGGTCTCGGGTTCGGTCGACGCGGCGAGGGACGCGCAGTTGACGATCCTGGCGGGCGCCGACGAGTCGACGATCGAGCCGGTCCGGTCCGTGCTTTCCGCGATGGGCAGCGAGATCGTCTGCCTCGGTTCCGTCGGCGCCGGGGCGACGATGAAGCTCGCCGTCAACATGTTGATCCACGGCCTCAACCAGACGCTGGCGGAATCGCTGAACCTGGCCGAGGCCGCCGGGATCCCGCCGGCGACCGCGTACCGGGCGATCGAGGAGTCGGCGGCCGCTGCGCCGATGATCCGGTACCGCAAGCCGCTGTACCTGGACGAGGGGGCGAACCCGGTCTCGTTCGCGCTGTCGCTGGCCCGCAAGGACATCGCGCTCGCGATCGACCTGGCGGGCGAGCTCGGGGTCCCGATGCCGCAGACGAAGCTCAATCTCGACCAGCTGCGCGCCGCCGAACGGGTCGGATACGGCGAACGCGACATGGCATCGATGGTCGCCTACCTGAGGAGGGACGCACGATGAAGGCAGCACTGTTCGTCGGCGGCTGGGAGGGCCACGAACCGCAGGCGTTCTGTGACTGGGCGGTCGGCCTGCTCGAGGGAGAGGGGTTCGAGGTCGTGAGCCACACGACGTTGGCGCCGCTTGCCGATCCGGATCGGCTCGCCGACGTCGACCTGATCGTGCCCATCTGGTCGAGCGCTCGGTCCTCGCACCGGCCCGAGTTCGGGAACATGAGCAAGGCCGAGGAAGACGGTCTCCTGCGGCTCGTCGCGAGCGGTTGCGGGATCGCCGGCTGGCACGGGCACATGGGCGACGCCTTCCGCGACCACCCGACCTACCACTTCCTGATCGGGGGGCAGTTCGTCGCGCACCCTCCCGGCTGGCCGGACAACCCGGTCCCGTCGGACGACTTCGTCGAGTACGACGTCACCGTCACCAAGCCCGACGACCCGATCGTCCGCGGCATCCGGAGCTTCCGGATCAGGTCCGAGCAGTACTACATGCTGGTCGACCCCTCCAACGACGTGCTGGCGACGACGACCTTCTCGGGCGATCACCTCTGGTGGATCGAAGGGACGAGGATGCCGGTCGTGTGGAAGCGGCGCTGGGACGACGGCCGCGTCTTCTACTGCTCGATCGGTCACGCGATCGAGGATCTTCGGCTGCCGCAGGTGACCGAGATCATGCGCCGCGGCATGCTGTGGGCCGCAGGCGCCTGAGGACCGTCGGACCCATGGGGCTCGTGTACCTGGAAGACCTCGAGGTGGGACGTCCGTACATCGGCGCGGAGCTCGTCGCCGACGAGCGTGAGATGGTCGAGTACGGCCGCCGGTTCGACCCGTGGCCGATGCATGTCGATCCCGACATCGGCGACGAATCACCGTTCGGCGGACTGGTGGCGTCGGGGGGCTACACGATCAGCCTCTGGTACCAGTCGGGCCACAGCTTCTGGCAGGCGCCGGGGAACGAGTGGGCCTTCCTCGGCGGGTTCGACTGGCACGTCCGGTTCCCGAGGCCGCTGCGACCCGGCGACAGCGTCCGCACCCGCACCGTCATCACGGAGAAGCGGTTGAGCTCCAAGCCCGGCCGCGGGATCGGGACCAGCGAGGTCGATCTGATCGATCACGAAGACGACCCCGTGCTGCGCGTGACGACCGCCTGGCTGATCGCCACCCGCCCGAACGACGCCTGACGCCACCCGTCGACCCGCGACGAGAGCTTCGGCGTCAACCGAGCAGCGGCACGACCTCGTTCATGAAGCGGGCCATCTGCTCGTCGGCCTTCTTGTACGAATCGCCGAGCTGGTGCGGGAAGATCGTCAGGTACTCGAGCCCGAGCAGGTCGCGGTAGAACTGCACGCCCTCGGCGACCTGCTCGGGGGTGCCCAGCAGGATCGTCTTGTTCTCCAGTGATTCGTCCAGGGTCGGGATCAGACCCGGCTTGGCCGGCCTGCCGTCGTCGCCCATGTAGCCACGGCTCCAGCCGTACGGCCCGAGGAACTTCCAGAACTCGTCGTGACCGGCCCGGGCCGTCTCGACGGCGCGCTCGTAGGTGTCCTCGATCCGGACGGCCACGACGAGCATGCGCTTCTCGCTCGGCGCGAGCTCGACGCCGTGGACCTCGTGGTACTTCTCCCCGTAGGTGTCCCAGAAGCGCTTGATGAACGAGTGGTGCTGGTTCCAGAACACCGCGCCGTGGTCGACGACGGGGACGTACTGCAGGGTCGGCGGGCTCGTCACCGCCTGCCAGATCTCGTACGGGTGCAGCGGCTTGGGCAGCAGCGTCAGCGACTGCACCGTCGAGCCGCGGTCGGGGATGCCCGGCACGGGGATCTGGAAGTGCTTGCCCTCGAACGAGAAGCTCTCCTGCGACAGCGCGCGCCGGATGATCTCCATCGATTCCTCGAACACCTCGCGGTTGAGGTCGTCGGCCGCAGCCTGATCGGGGTTGTCGTGCGAGCCGATCGAGACCCCCTTGTCGTTGAGGTGCAGCACCTCGCGGGGCACCGTCCCGCGCCCGACGCCGAGCACGCCGCGGCCACCCGAGAGGTTGTGGAGGGTGGCGAAGTCCTCGGCGAGGCGGAGTGGGTTCCACTGCGGCACGACGTTGAACATCGCCCCCAGACGGATGCGCTGGGTCTGCGCGGCGATCCAGGTCGAGATGAGCAGCCCGTTCGGGATCACTTCGTACCCCTCGTACTGGAAGTGGTGCTCGGTCGTCCAGAACGAGTCGTACCCGAGCCGGTCGGCCTCGATCGCGGAGTTGACGTAGTCGAGCGTCGCCGCCCAGCACTCCTCGTTCGAGTAGCGGCGGTCCATCGGGGCCGGTGCTCCCCCGCCCGCGTCGCTCATCTCGACACCACCGAAGAAGAAGGCTCCGATCCTCATCCGTTCATGCTCCCACAGTCCGGTTCAGCGTGCGTGCAGCACCGTGCGGTGGGATCGGGACGTCGCGATGAGGCGTCCTCCCTTGAACACCCTGCGGTCGATCGGCGCATCGGCGATCGCACCACGGATCGACGGCGTGTCGATCGCCATCAGGTCGGCCGGATCGCCACGGCGCATCAGGACCGGATCGAGTCCGAGCGCGCGGCGCACGTTGTTGCTCACCATGTCGTAGGCCTCGTCCGGCATGACGTGACCGGCCATGACCAGGAGCGCGGCGGTCTCGAGCGGGTCGGAGCGACCGACCGGGTTGAACGGGTCCTGCACGTTGTCGGCGCCGGCCGCGATCGTGACGCCGGCTTCACCGAGCGCGTGGATCGCGGTCAGACCCCGCGGCGTGGCGACGGGCTCGTCGCGACCCTGGAGGAACAGGTTGGTCTGGGGCAGCGGGATGACCGCGATGTCGGCCGCCGCGACCTCGCGGGCGATCCGGCGCTGGTCCGCGGCGGATTGCATCCCGAGGCTGACGCAGTGGCTCGCGGCGACCGGGCCGTCGACGCGATCCCGGCCCCTCACCACGTCGAGCAGCGTGAGCGCCGTCGGGTCGAGCGTCTCGTCGGTGTGCAGGTCGACCGGCAGACCGTGCTCGGCGGCGATCGAGAACAGCAGGTCGACCGCGGCCGGGCCGTCGGGTTCGAGGTGCGGGCAGCCGCCGACGACGTCGACGCCCCGGCCGATCGCCTCGAGCAGCCACCGTTGGTTCGCACCACCGTCGGGCCCGACCACCGGCGAGTGCATCAGCGCGACCAACTGGATGTCGACGAGGTCCTGGTACGGACCGATCGCCTCCTGGGTCGCGATCAGGTGATCGAGCCCGGAGCCGGCCCCGCAGTTGACGTGGCTGCGCAGCGCGGTGACCCCGTTGACGATCAGCAGGTCGAGCGCGCGTCGGACGCGGGCGACCATGTCGTCGTGGGTGAACACCCCGGCTGCCGCGGCAGCGATCCACGCGTCGATGGCGCCGGGGAGATCGCCGGTGGGGTTGGGCACCCGCTCGGCGGTCAGCGCCTTGTCGACGTGACCGTGTGGCTCCGCGAGTGCCGGCAGCAGGAGCCATCCTTCGACGTCGACCTCGTCCACGACCGGCCGACCCGCTTCGTCGCTGTCGGCGTCGTCGCTGTCGGCGTCGTCGCTGTCGGCGCCGTCGATCTCGGCGAGGTCGGGGGCGGGGGGCGATCGTTGAGGGCGGATCGCGGCGATCCGGCCCCCGTCGTCGACGGCGACGTCGACGACGCG
>CBFCWS010000177.1:0-6817 GCA_965601765.1 uncultured Ilumatobacter sp.
GTCGCCTTCGCGCCACCAAACCGAGTGGGTGGGTGGGTGGGTGGGTGCACTTGGGGGGCGGTGTGACACCCCGCGTCGACGATGGGGGCATGGACGACATCAGCCACGACACCCGCGGTCGCCGCACGACGATCTCGTGCGACGACTGCGCGATGCGGTGCACCGCGGCCTGCGACGACTGCGTGGTCACGTTCCTGCTCGGCGACGACGACGGGGCCGGCACCCGGGTCGAGCTCGACGACGACCAGTCCCGGGTGGTGCACCTGCTCGGCAAGGCGGGACTCGTCCCGGAACTGCGCTTCCACGAGGCCAGCTGACGATCCCGGGGCATCGGCCGTGATCTCCGCTAGACCTAGGGGATGCGACAGCCGCAGCCGCTGCCGACCTTCGACGAACTCGTCGACCTGGCAGCCGAGCACGGCATCAGCCACCTCGGCGTCGCCCGCGCCGGTGTGCTCGACCGGGCCCGCTCGGCGCTCCACGAGCGGAAGGCGGCCGGCCTCCACGCCGACATGGCGTTCACCTATCGCAACCCCGATCGCTCGACCGATCCCGGTCGTGCCGTCCTGGGGGCACGGTCGATCATCGTCGCGGCGCGGCCCTACCTCGCCGACGAGGAGCCCGAGGCGCCGGCGGGCGTCCAGGGACGGGTCGCCCGATACGCCTGGGTCGACCACTACGCCCCGCTGCGGGTCGGCCTGCGCGAGATCGCCCGCCGGCTCGAGCGCGCCGATCACCGCGCCGTCGCGTTCGCCGACGACAACGCGCTGGTCGACCGCGAGGTCGCCTACCTCGGCGGGCTGGGCTGGTTCGGCAAGAACGCCAACCTGCTGCTCCCGGGCGCAGGCAGCTTCTTCGTGCTCGGCTCGGTCGTCACGACGGCCGAGTACGCACCGTCCCAGCCGGTCGCCGACGGGTGCGGCCCCTGCCGCCGGTGCCTCGACGGGTGCCCGACCGGTGCGATCGTCGCTCCGGGCGTCGTCGACGCGAACGCGTGCCTCGCGTGGCTGGTCCAGCGTCCCGGCACCTTCCCGGTCGAGCATCGCGAAGCGCTCGGCGACCGGCTCTACGGCTGCGACGACTGCCAGGAGGTCTGTCCGCCGACGGTTCGCTTCGGCGGCGAGCATCGGGTCGCCCTCGGCCGCGCGGCTGACGGAGCACCGCGAGCCGACGACCACCGGGCCGACGCCCGCGTCGAGGCACACGTCGAGGCACACGTCGAGGCACACGTCGACGTGCAGGCCCACGTCGACGTGCTGGATCTGCTCGACGCGACCGACGACGAGCTGCTCCGCCGCCATGGCCGCTGGTACCTCGCCGACCGCGATCCGAGATGGCTGCGGCGCAACGCGCTGATCGTGCTCGGCAACCGCGGCGATCCCGCCGATCCACGCACGATCGCCACCTTGGCGCACTACTGCGCCCATGCCGACGCCCACCTGCGCGAGCACGCCGCGTGGGCCGCGGCGCGCCTCGGGGTCGAGCACACCGTCGGCGCGGGGTCCTCGGTGCCCACCGCGACGGCAGCCGAGATCACGGCGACGGCGCCGTGAAGCACCTCCTCGTCACCAACGACTTCCCGCCCAAGATCGGCGGGATCCAGTCCCTGCTGTGGGAGTGGTGGCGGCGTCTCCCGCCCGACCGGTTCGCGGTGCTGACGAGCCCCTACGACGGGGCCGACGCCTTCGACGCCGACCAACCCTTCCGGGTCGAGCGGATCACCGAGCCGGTGCTGCTCCCGCACCCGTTGATGGTGCGCCGCATCGATCAACTGGCCGCCGACATCGGCGCCGACCTCGTCGTCCTCGACCCGGCGGTGCCGCTCGGTCTGGTCGGGCCGACCCTCGCGCTGCCCTACGACGTCGTCCTCCACGGCGCCGAGGTCACCGTCCCCGGGCGGCTCCCGGTGTCGCGGCAGGCGCTGGGCTGGGTGCTGCGCAACGCCCGCCACGTGATCGCAGCCGGGACGTACCCGGCCGCCGAGGCCGAACGGGCGGCAGGGCGCCCCCTGCCGACGACGATCGTCCCGCCGGGGGTCGACACCGACCGCTTCCGGCCGCTGTCGGCCGACGAGCGGGCCGCGACCCGGACCCGTCACGGGCTGCCGGTCGACGCGCCGCTCGTCGTCGGTGTCTCGCGGCTGGTGCCGCGCAAGGGCTTCGACACCGTGATCAGGGCGATGGCCGAGGTCCGCACGCGGCACCCGGACGCCGTGATGGCGATCGCCGGCGGCGGCCGCGACGAGCAGCGGCTGCGTCGAGTCGCCCGCGAGGTCGGTGCGCCGGTCCGGTTCCTCGGCCGCGTCGACCACGACGAGCTCCCCAGGCTCTACGGCTGCGCGGACGTCTTCGCGATGGTCTGCCGCAACCGGTGGGGCGGTCTCGAGCAAGAGGGGTTCGGCATCGTGTTCGTCGAGGCGGCGGCCTGCGGAGTCCCGCAGGTGGCCGGCGACAGCGGGGGAGCGACCGACGCCGTCGCCGACGGCGAGACGGGCATCGTCGTCGACGACCCCGGCTCCGCTACCGCGGCGACCCGGACCGCCGCCGCGATCGACGCACTCCTCGCCGATGATCATCGCCGGCGGGCGATGGGGGCCGCGGCGCGTCGCCGTGCCGAGACCGAGTTCTCCTACGACGTGCTCGCCGACCGTCTCGGCGCTGCCCTCGGCGTGGATGCCTGATGGGTCCTAGCCTGGGCGGCGTGAACCGGGACGTCCGGCAGGGCAACGCACTGATCACGGCCAACCTGGTCCTGACGGGCCTGTTCGCCGCCACCGCGTCCTACGCCGCGGCCGTGTTCTCGACGACCGCCCAGTGGGTCGGGGCGATCACGGCGCTGTCCTGCTTCGCGATCGGCATCTTCGCGTTCATCTGGTCGTACTGGACCGCCGTCCAGGCCAGCCGGACGCGGGAGATCGCGGTCAGCCAGCTCTACCTGCTGATGGGCGACGCGATCCCCGCATCCGTGCGACGCACGATGAACCTGACGCTGCTCGTCCAGGTCGTCGTGGCGGTGGCGACGACCTTCGCCCGGCCGAACGGGCCCGATGGCAACCCCGGATCGTCGCTGGCCGTCGGCTTCCTCGTCCCGATGCTCGGGTTCGGCCTGAACGGGTTGTGGGCGAGCCGGTACGGAAACTTCGCGATGCGCGTGCATGATGATGGGGGCGCGAGCGTCACCGCGACCACCGAGGAGATGAGGCAGAATGCAGACCATGGCTGAAACCGCCACCGATGCGATCACCATCGAGGCGCCCCTCGAGCACGTCTGGAAGCTGGCGATCGACCTCGAGCGCTATCCGGTGTGGACCCACGACGTCAAAGAGGTCGGCATCCTCTCCCGCGACGAGCACGGCCGCCCGAGCGAGGTCGAGTTCCGCACATCTGCGCTGGGGCGCAGCACCCACTACACGCTCTCCTACGACTACGACCACGCGCCGCTCGTGCTCGCCTGGTCGATGGTCAAGGGCGACATCCAGCGCTCGATCGACGGTGCGTTCCACTTCAGCCCCGGTGACGACGGCGAGACCCACGTGCAGTACGACCTCTCGATCGAGCTCGCCGTGCCACTGCCCGGATTCGTCAAGCGACGCGCCGAACGTCGGATCCTCAACGCGATCCGCGAGCTCAAAGCCTTTGCCGAAGCCTGATCGAGCGTCTTGACGACAGCGGTATCCATCGGGATCGACGTCGGCGGCACGAAGTGCCTCGGCGTCGCCCTCCAGGGTGACTCGATCGTCGCCGAGGAGCTACGACCCACCCCGCGTGGGCCCGGATCGCTCGACGAGCTCGTCGAGGTGCTCCACGAGCTGGTGGTCGATCTCGATCCGGGCGGTGACGCCGAGGCCGTCGGTGTCGGCGTCCCGGGCCTCGTGACCCGGTCGGGCGTGCTGCGTGCCGCCGCCAACCTCGACGGCGTGGCCGACTTCGACATCAAGGGCCGCCTCGAAGAGCGCGTCGGTCGTCGCATCCGGGTCGACAACGACGCCACGTGCGCGGCGGTCGCCGAGTGGAGGGTCGGTGCCGGCCGGGGCGCCCACGACCTCGTCCTCGTCACGCTCGGCACGGGCATCGGCGGCGGCATCGTCGCCGACGGCCGGCTGCGCCGGGGCCGCAACGGCTTCGCCGGCGAGTTCGGACACATGGTCGTCGATCCCGACGGCCCGTGGTGCCCGTGCGGTCAGCGCGGTTGCTGGGAGCGGTACGCATCGGGCTCGGGCCTCGCCCGGCTCGCGCGGGAAGCTGCGGTCGCACGACGCGTCGGGCGGGTGCTCGAGCTCGCGGGCGGCGATCCCGAGGCCGTCCGCGGCGAGATGGTCCAGCAGGCGGCGCGCGAAGGCGATCCCGATGCGCTCGCGGTCATCGACGACTTCGGTCGCTGGGTCGCCCTCGGTCTGGTCAACCTGACCAACGCCTACGACCCCGAGATGTTCGTGCTCGGCGGCGGCCTGGCCGCCGGTGCCGATCTGTACCTCCACCCGATCCGCCACTGGTTCGGCGAGCTGCTCTACGCACGCGACCTGCGGCCGGTCCCGATCATCGAGTTCGCGACGCTCGGACCGCGCGCCGGCGCCGTCGGGGCCTCGTTGCTCCACATCGCCCACGAGCGCGCGGATCGCTCGGGGGACCTGCCCCAGGTCGGCGCCTGAGTCGGCGGCGCCTGAGTCGTCGGCGTCGGCTGCGCCGGTCGCGAGGCGGCCCCCGACGTAGTTGGCGCGGCTCTCCTCGATCTCGCGCCACGCTGCGTCCCGGTCGCCATGCCCTGCCGCCGAGGAGTACTTGTCCGGTTCGAGCGCCTCGTCGACCTCGAAGAAGTGCCGGATCTCCTGGCGGAGCTGCGGGCGAGATCGTCGAGATCGTGGACGCCGGCCCAGCGGGGCTCGGCCGGCGGCACGCAGATCAGCTCGGCGTCCTCGCCGCCCTCGTCGCGCATGGAGAGCACGCCGACCGGGCGCGCCTCCACCCAGACCCCTGGGTAGACCGGGTCCTCCGGCAGGACGAGCGCGTCGAGTGGGTCGCCGTCGCCGGCGAGGGTGCCGGGCGGGAAGCCGTGGTCGGCCGGGTAGTTCGTCGGCCGGGTACGTCGTCGCCGTGAACGGCCGGCGGTCGAGGAACACGCGGTCGTCCTCGTGGTCGATCTGGTACTCGTTGCGGCTCCCGCGCGGGATCTCGATCACGACGAACACGCACCCGGGGCGGGCTCCCTGCTCGTGGTCCGGCACCCTACCGGCGGCGAGGTCGGCCACGATCGACCCGGAGGGCCGACTCTGCGGGGGCGATCCAGGCAGTAGCTTGGCGGCATGGAGTTCCGCCGGATCACCAACCTCCCGCCGTACGTCTTCACGATCATCAACGGTCTGAAGATCGAGGCGCGCCGAGCCGGCCACGACGTCATCGATCTCGGCTTCGGCAACCCCGACATCCCCTCGCCGGACATCGCCGTCCAGAAGCTCGCCGAGGCCGCCCACAACTCCCGCAACCACCGCTACTCGCTGAGTCGCGGCATCCCCAAGCTGCGCGAGGCGATCGCCGGCTACTACGCGAAGACCTGGGGCGTCGAGCTCGATCCCGAACTCGAGATCACCAACACGATCGGCTCGAAGGAGGGCTTCAGCCACCTGATGTGGGTGCTGCTCGAACACGATGACGCGGCGATCGTGCCGTCGCCGAGCTACCCGATCCACATGTACGGCCCGCTGTTCGCCGGTGCCGACCTGCGCCAGGTGCCGATGCGAGGCCTGTCGCACCCCGAGGCGCGCGAGAACTTCACCGACAACTTCTTCGACGATCTCCACACCGCCTACGACATCGGCTGGCCCAAGCCGCGCGTCCTCGTGATCTCGTTCCCCCACAACCCCACCGGAGCGGCCGTCGACCTCGACTTCATGCAACGGGTGGTCGACTTCTGCCGTGAGCGGGAGATGATCGTCGTCCACGACTTCGCCTACGCCGACATCGGTTTCGGCGGCGTGCAGCCCCCGAGCATCCTCCAGGCCGAGGGCGCCAAGGAGTGCGCGGTCGAGCAGTACTCGATGACGAAGAGCTTCTCGATGGCGGGCTGGCGGAGCGCGTTCCTGCTCGGCAACGCCGAGGTCGTGCAGGCGCTCGTCAAGTTGAAGAGCTATCTCGACTACGGCATGTTCCAGCCGGTGCAGATCGCCGCGACGGTGACGATCAACGAGGCGCCCGACTTCCCGAAGGAGGTGTGCGCCATCTACGAGTCGCGCTGCGACACCCTCATCGACGGGCTCGGCCGGATCGGCTGGGAGATCGCGAAGCCGGGCGGGTCGATGTTCGTCTGGGCGCCGATCCCCGAGCCGTACGCCGAGATGGACTCGGTCGAGTTCTGTTCGATGGTCGTGCGCGAGTGCGACGTCGCGCTCTCACCCGGCGTCGGCTTCGGGCCGGGCGGCGAGGGCTACGCGCGGTTCGCGCTCATCGAGAACGAGCAGCGCATCCAGCAGGCGATCCGGAACCTCCGGCGCGGCCTCACCAAGCTGGGCTGAATCCACCCGGGTCGGCGGGCCGACGTGGCCTGCCCGGACCGAGTGAACGTCGCCACGTCACGCCGCTGTCACGGCGCTGTTACACAAGCCTCCTACCCTGTTCCCCGTGCACACCGTCGTCGTCCGCGTCTGGCTCCCCGATCGTCCGGGAGCACTGGGCCTGGTCACCGGACGCATCGGTGCTGTCCGCGGTGACGTCCTGGCGATCGAGGTCCTCGAGTCGGGCGGCGGCCGTGTCATCGACGAGATCGTGGTCGAGCTGCCCTCGCACGAGCTGCTCGACCTGATGGTCAACGAGGTGCACGCGATCGA
>CBFCWS010000178.1:0-6759 GCA_965601765.1 uncultured Ilumatobacter sp.
GGTGACGTCGGACGTCACCTTCGCGCCACCAAACGCACCTCGCACGACTCAGTTCGTGGCGTTCAGGGCGCCCGCGATGATCGGGTCGAGGACCAGCTCTGGTTCGTCGGACTCGATCCGCTGCAGCCGGTAGCGGCTCTCGAACAGGGCGACCAGGTGCCCGTCGCCGCGCGCCATCACCCGGATCCCGCCGATCTCGCGGAGGCGGTGGGCCGAGTCGGCGTCGGTGAGCCGGATCGACTCGTACGGGGCGCTCAGGACCTCGATGGGCGCGTTGAACTCGACGTCGAGCCGGTCGGCGAACACGTCGAACTGGAGCTGGCCGACGGCGGCGAGGATCGGCGCCGAATCGCCCATGTCGGGGTCGCGCAGTACCTGGACGACGCCCTCCTCGTCGAGCTGCGCCAAGCCCTTGCGGAACTGCTTGACCTTGCCGGTGTCGAGCGGCCGGGCCGATGCGAACACCTCCGGCGAGAACCTCGGGATCGGGGGGAACGTGACCGGCGAGGACGCGAACAGCGAGTCGCCGATGTGGAGACCGGCGGCGTTGACGAGCCCGACGACGTCGCCAGGGAACGCCTCCTCGATCGTCGTCCGCTCCGCACCGAACACGGTCGAGGCGTACTTGGTGGCGAACGGCTTGCCCGTTCGGGCGCACGTGAGCACCATCCCCCGCTCGAACCTACCGGAGCACACCCGCACGAACGCGACGCGGTCGCGGTGCGACCGGTCCATGTTGGCCTGCACCTTGAACACGAACGCCGAGCAGTCGGCGTCGATCGGGCGCGGGGTCGCCGCGATGTCGACCCGGGGATGAGGCGCCGGTGCGAGGTCGACGACGGCGTCGAGCACGTGCCGGACACCGAAGTTGGTCAGCGCCGAGCCGACGAACACCGGCGTGGACTCCCCCGCCAGGAACGAGTCGGGGTCGACGTCGGCGCCGATCGCGTCGAGCAGGCCGGTCTCGTCGGTCGCCCGCTCCCAGTCGGCCCCCTCCTCCGTCGCGGCGCGGGCGGGATCGACGATCTCCTCGGGTGCGATCGCCGTCCCGCGGACGGTGCGCGTGAACCGCACGAAGTCGCGGTCGCGACGATCGATGACGCCGCGGAACTCACCGGACAGGCCGACCGGCCAGGTGGCGGGGGTCGGGCGCAGCCCGATCTGCGCCTCGATCTCGTCCAGCAGCTCGAGGGGCTCGCGGCCCGGCCGGTCGTACTTGTTGAGGAACGTGATCACCGGCAGTCGCTGCGCGCGGCAGACCTCGAACAACTTCAGCGTCTGGGGCTCGATGCCCTTCGCCGAGTCGAGCACCATGACGACCGCGTCGACGGCCGAGAGGACCCGGTACGTGTCCTCGGAAAAGTCGCGGTGGCCCGGCGTGTCGAGCAGGTTGAGCTGATGACCCCGGTACTCGAACGACAGCGCGGTCGAGCTGATCGAGATGCCGCGCTTCTGCTCCATCTCCATCCAGTCGCTCGTCGCCGACCGGCGCCCGGCGCGCGCCTTGACGGCGCCGGCATCGGCGACGACACCGGCGTAGAGCAGGAACTTCTCGGTCAGCGTCGTCTTGCCGGCGTCGGGATGGCTGATGATCGCGAACGTCCGTCGTCTCGACGCCGCTTCGGGAATGGACACCCCGGCAGGCTACCGACGCCCGGATCGGTCGGGGGGCCGGCTCAGCCGCGGCCGTCGGTCAGCGCGCCGGCGGTGCGCCAGGCCTGCTCCATCGCGTCGAGTCGGCCGGCAGCATCGGCCCGGCGCTCGCGGGCGAGCTCGGTCACGGCCAGCTGCAGCAGCGCCATCGTCCCGACGTGACTGTCGAACGGGCCCGACGACGCGGCGGACACCTCGAACCAGACGTCGGCGCACGTCGCGACCGGCGAGAGCGGGCCATCGGTGACGCCCGCCGACCACACCCCGCGATCGCGGAGCGCGGCGTGCGCCTCGAGGATCCACCGCTCGTACCGTCGCAGGTCGATGACGATCGCGGTGGCGGAGTCGGACAGGAGGGCGATCTCGCGGCGCACGACGATCTCGTTGCCGTCGAGCCAGACCACGTCGCCGCGCAGATCGGCCACCTGGGTGGCGAACTGGCGGGCGACGCCGGCGGTGGCCGCCCCGGACGCGACGACGACCGGCGAGGACACGTCGGCCATGCGCGCCACCAGCTCGTCGAGCGCGGCGTCGTTGACCGACCCGAGCGTCGACTCGACGTTGGCCCGCTCGATCGCCGCGAACTCCGAGCGGGCACCGCCTGCGGCTTCGCGGATCCGCTGCGCGGCGGGGCCGAGCTGGTCGGCGAGCTCGCGGCGGACCGCGTCCTGGAGGTCGGAGTACCCGTCGAAGCCGAGCTTGCCGGCGAGGCGGACCACCGAGGCGGCCCCGACGTCGGCGGCCCTGGCCAGCTCGGCGACCGTGCCGAACCCGACCTGCTGCGGGACGGCCAGCACGACCTCGGCCACACGACGCTCGGCGTCGGTCAGCGCCGCCGCGTTGCTGCGGATCCGTTCGGCCACTTCCACTGCGGACACGGTACTCGCCGACACCCGGCGCCAGACTGAACGGATGCCGATGCCCCCAGCCCCCGACCGGTCCTTCGCCAGCGACAACCAGGCAGGGGCGCACCCGGCGGTCCTCGACGCCGTCGCCGC
Source organism: uncultured Ilumatobacter sp. (assembly GCA_965601765.1). GTDB lineage: Bacteria > Actinomycetota > Acidimicrobiia > Acidimicrobiales > Ilumatobacteraceae > Ilumatobacter. Next base: position 2,652 of record CBFCWS010000178.1, read on the forward strand.
GGCGAACGCCGGGCACGCCACCGCCTACGGCGACGACCCGATCACACGCAGGTGCCTCGCCGAGTTCGACGAGCTGTTCGACCGTCCGGTCACGACGCTGTTGACCTTCAACGGGACCGGAGCGAACGTGCTGGCGCTGAGCGCGCTGGCACGACCCGGTTCGGCGGTGGTGTGTGCCCGGGGGGCGCACATCGACGCGGACGAGACCGGGGCTCCCGAGCGGGTCGCCGGCACCAAGCTGATCACGATCGACTCCCCGGACGGCAAGCTGAGGCCGGCGGCGCTCGACGACCAGGCGAGCACGCTCGGCGTGGTGCACCACCCGCAACCCCGGATCGTCTCGATCACGCTCAGCACCGAGGTCGGCACGACGTACTCCCCCGACGAGATCGGTGCGCTCTGCGAGACCGCTCACCGCCACGGGATGCGGGTCCACGTCGACGGGGCCCGGCTCGCCAACGCCGTCGCGCACGTCGGTGCCGGGCGCGACGGGCTCCGGCGACTGCTCGTCGACAGCGGGGTCGACGTCGTGAGCTTCGGTGGCACGAAGAACGGTGCGCTCGGTGCGGAGGCCGTCGTGTTCCTGAGCCCCGGGATCGACGAGCACGCCGGGTACGCGCGCAAGTCGATCACCCAGCTCGCCTCCAAGATGCGCTTCCTCGCCGCCCAGTTCAACGCACTCCTCGCCGACGACCTGTGGCTCGACCTCGCCACCCACTCGAACCGGATGTCGTCGTCCCTGTACGACCGGGTCGGCGATCTCCCGGGGCTCGCCCTCGACCAACCGCCGGTGGTCAACAGCCTGTTCCCCGTCCTGCCTGCGGATCAGGCCGCCCGGCTCGGTGAGTGGTCCCCCTTCTACGAGTGGGACCGTTCCCGCTCGACGGTGCGGTGGATGACCGCGTGGGACACGACGGACGCCGACGTGGAGCGATTCGCAGCGGGGGTCCGGCACGTCTGCGGCTCCTGACCCACGCCGACGACCGCCGGGTCCGATGTGCTTGCTCGGTGCAATTGACTGCGCGATCAGCATTGCGTACAGTGCCGATTGCCGACCGAGGGGTCCAGAGGGGGTCGGCGCGATGCCAGCGTCAGCGAGAGGGGAACAGATGGCTGCACTCGACAGCTTCGCACGTCGAGCGATCACCGATGACGACTGGATGGTCAGCGCCGCGTGCAAGGGCCTGACCCACCTCTTCTTCCCTCCTCCCGCCGAACGCCCGCAGGCCCGCGAACGCCGCGAGGCGACCGCCCGCGAGGTCTGTGCGAGCTGCACCGTCCGCAGCCTGTGCCGTGCCTTCGCCCGCGACGAGCACGAGTACGGGTTCTGGGGCGGCGAGAGCGAGGACGAGCGGCACGCGGCCGGCTACCGGCTGATCGCCCCGATCGGGGTCCGCGCCCGTACGGCCAGCTGATCCGAGCGGCAGACCGTGCCGTCGGTCATCGTCGTCGGGAGCGCCAACCTCGATCTCGTCGCGAACGTCGACCGCATCCCCGGACCCGGTGAGACGCTGCTCGCGACCGGGTACGCCGAGCACGCCGGCGGCAAGGGTCTCAACCAGGCCGTCGCCGCCGCGCGATCGGGCGCCACGGTCCGCTTCGTCGGGGCCGTCGGCGAGGACGAGGCGGGGCGACTGCTGCGCTCGACGATGGCCGTCGACCACGTCGAGCCGGTGCTCACGACGTCGCCACTCCCGACCGGGCGCGCGCTGATCAGCGTCGCCGACGGCGGCGAGAACGCGATCGTGGTGGTTCCGGGCGCCAATCGCGATGCGGTCGCAGGATCGAGCGTTCTCGCCGACTCGGCGGTGATCCTGCTCCAGCTCGAGATCTCGCTCGCGGTGGTCACCGAGGCGGCGGTCGCAGGGCGATCGCACGGCGCCACGGTGGTCCTCAACCCTGCGCCGGCACAGCCACTCCCCGACCGGTTGCTGGGCGCGTGCGACGTCGTCGTGCCCAACGAACACGAGGTCGAGCTCCTCGGAGGGGCGGCGGCGATCCTCGCGCGGGGTGCCGGGGCCGTCGTCACCACGCGGGGCGCTGCCGGCGCCGAGCTCGTCACCCGCGACGGGCGACGGTCGTTCCCACCGTTTCCCGTCGTCCCGGTCGACACGACCGGCGCGGGCGACGCCTTCTGCGGCGCGCTCGCCGCGCGGCTGGCCGACGGAGCAGACCTCGCCGACGCGGTGATCTGGGCGAGTGCCGCCGGCGCCCTCGCCACCACGGTCCGCGGCGCCGTCCCGGCGCAGCCGACGGCCGATCGCATCGCGCGGCTCGTCGACGCCGCCGGTCAGGGGTGACGCAGCTCGACGGCTGCCCACTCCCCCGACGTCGATGTGGCGACGACGGTCATCGGGCGGAGCGCGACCAGGACGTGAGCGTGGTGCGCTGCGAGCACGCCCGACACGATCAGCCGGCCGTGCGGAGCGACCGTGCGGCGGAGGTCGGCCGCCATCGCGACGAGCTCGGGAGCCAGCACGTTCGCGACGACCAGGTCGTACCGGCCTGCGACGTCGTGGAGCGGGGTGGTCGACGCCGAGACGGTCGCCGTCACGCCGTTGCGCACCGCGTTGTCGACGGTCTGCTCGACCGCCGCCGGCGAGATGTCGATCGCCTCCACCGCGCCGGCACCGAGGCAGGCGGCGACGATCGAGAGCACGCCGGTCCCGCAACCGACATCGAGCACCCGGTCGCCCGGCCGGACGAGTCGATCGACCGCCGCCGCACAGAGCCGTGTCGTCGGGTGGTCGCCCAGGCCGAACGCCGCTCCGGGCTCGATGGCGATGTCGAGCCCCCGACCGGGACCACCACCGGTGCGCGGCACCGGGAGCCAGGCCGGCCGGAGGGTGAGCCGGGGGCTCACGACGACCGGCCGAGCGTGCTCGCGCCACGCCGACGAGTCGACCTCGATCGCGTCGTGGAACTCGAGCTGCCAGGTGCCGGGCAGGTCACCCAGCCGACGGACCACCTCGTCGTCGTCGCTGGAGATGACCGTCCTGAGCTCGACCGGGTCGTCACCTCGCTCCTCGATCGCCCATGCGCCGGCGATGCGCAGCCGGTCGGCCGCGATCTCGGCGTCGCCGGCGGGCACCCGGACGACCGCCAGCCTGGCGGCGGCGATCGGACGCAGGACCCGCCGTCCTCAGTCGATCCGGCGGAGGTCGCGGCGGAATCGCTCGGCGCGCGCCACGTACGCGTCGGCGCTCTCGCTGATCAGCTCGCGACGGGCGCGATCGGGCTTGATCACCGCCGGTGAGCCGACGGCGATCGCCCCGGACGGCACCTCGACGTCGTTGAGCACCACCGAGTTGGCGGCGACGATCGACCAGGACGAGACGACCGCACGATGCAGCACGATCGCGCCGTTGCCGACGAGGGCGTCGTCGTGGACGGTGCACGCCTCGAGGTGCACGATGTGGCCGATCACGCAGCGGTCGCCGACCCGGGTCGGGAACTCCGGGGTGGTGTGGAGCACCGAGCCGTCCTGGACGCTGCTCTGGTCGCCGACGAAGATCTCGCCGTCGTCGCCCCGCAGCACCGCTCCGGGCCACACCGACGACCCGGCACCGACGCTCACCGCACCGATGATCACCGCTTCGGGGTGCACGAAGGCATCGTCGGCGATGGTGGGTCGCAGCTCCCCGAGCGCGTAGATCGGCACGGGTCGGAACGTAGTGGACGATCGGCCGAGTTCGGCAATGGTGCGGAGCCTGACGCAGGCGATACCGTGGCCGACCATGTCTCGACGGATCGACATCGAACTGACGAGTGTGCTCGAGGACGGCTCGTACACGTGGCGGGCCGCCGGTGCGCGTCAGCCCAGGGGCACGATCGCCGGGTCGCTGGTACCGGGCGCCGAGGTCGGTCAGGAGCTCAAGGTCGAGATCGAGCAGGAGCTCGACGGCATCGTCGTGCTCGGGGTGGTCAGTGGGCGCCAGAAGGCCGAGCGCAACGACGTCCTGGAGCTGATCTCGGACGACCGCGACTTCCAGCCGGTCGTCGAGACCCGCGCCAAGCGAGATCGTGGTGATCGCCGGAGCGGTCGCCGTGACGGCGACAACCGACGCGGACGCGACGGCGACAAGCGGCGGGGACGCGACGGCGACAA
>CBFCWS010000179.1:0-6753 GCA_965601765.1 uncultured Ilumatobacter sp.
CGATCGGCGAGCCGGGAACCCACCGTGCTCTTGCCGGCGCCGGCGGGGCCGTCGATCGCGATGACGAGCGGCCGCCTCGCGTCCGCCGCAGCGCTCACCACGACGTTCCCTGGGGGCGACCTTCGTCGTAGCCGGCGTGCGACTGGATCCCGATCACCGCTCGCTCGTGCAGCTCGGTGAGCGTGGCCGCACCAGCGTACGTGCAGGCCGACCGCACGCCGGCGACGATCTGGTCGATGATGTCCTCGACGCCGGGTCGATCGGGGTCGAGGTACATGCGCGAGGTGCTGATGCCCTCCTCGAACAGCTCCTTGCGAGCGCGCCCGAGGTCGGTCTCGGTCTTGGTCCGGTTGCGCACGGCGCGGTTCGACGCCATCCCGAAGCTCTCCTTGTAGAGCCGACCGTCGGTGTCCCGCAGGATGTCGGCAGCCGATTCGTGCGTGCCGGCGAGCCACGATCCGACCATCACGTTGGACGCACCGGCGGCCAGTGCCAGTGCGATGTCACGCGGAAACCGCACGCCCCCGTCGGCCCAGACGTGGGCGCCGAGCCGGCGCGCCTCGGCGGCGCACTCGAGCACGGCGGAGAACTGCGGTCGGCCGACACCGGTCATCATCCGCGTCGTGCACATGGCGCCCGGGCCGACGCCGACCTTCACGATGTCGGCACCGGCCTCGACCAGCTCGCGCGTGCCGGCCGCGGTGACGACGTTGCCGCCGACGAGCGTGACGTCCGGGCACGCGGCGCGCACCTCCGCGACGGAGCGCAGCATCTTGTCCTGATGGCCGTGCGCGGTGTCGACGACCAGTACGTCGACGCCCATCTCGGCGACCTTGCGCGCGCGGCCGACGGGATCGGCGTTGATGCCGATGGCGACCGACGCGAGCAGCCGCCCCCGACGGTCGAGGGCCGGTTCGTAGATCGTCGAGCGGAGCGCGCCGCGGTCGGTGAGCACCCCGAGCAGGCGCCCGTCGTCGTCGACGACCGGTGCGAAGTGACGCCGCGCACCGTTGAGCCGATCGAACGCGCCGGCCGGGGTGATGTCGGCCGGCAGCGTGTCGAGATCACTGCTCATCACGTGTTGGAGCTGTGTGAACCGGTCGAACCCTGCGGCATCGTGCTCGGTGAACACCCCGACGGGTCGGCCGTGCGCGTCGATCACGATCACCGCGCCGTGCGCCCGCTTGTGCACCAGCCCGAGCGCATCGCCGACCGTGTCGGTGGCCGACAGCGTGATCGGCGTCTCGAAGACCCGGTGGCGCCGCTGCACCGACGCGACGACGTTCGCCACCACGTCGACCGGGATGTCCTGGGGCAGCACGACCATGCCACCGCGGCGGGCGACGACCTCGGCCATGCGCCGTCCGGCGACGGCGGTCATGTTCGCGACGAGGAGCGGGATCGTCGTGCCGATGCCGTCGGGCGTGGCGAGATCGACGTCGAACCGCGAGTCGATCGACGACCGGTTGGGCACCATGAACACGTCGTTGAACGTGAGCTCGTGCTGGGGGTCGGGTTGGAGCATCTTCATCGGAGCGGAGACAGGCTAACGCGGGCGCCGACCGGGCGGTCCTCTACGCTGCCGCACCATGTCGGAGCACGTCGCGTGACCAACCCGGGTCCACCGGGGCTGCTGTCGACCGACGTCGACCTGGCCGCCGACCGGCTCGCTCGAGGGGGTGTCGTCGCCGTGCCGACCGAGACCGTCTACGGTCTCGCGGCCGACGCCGACCAGCCTGGCGCGGTCGAGCTCGTCTACGAGTTGAAGGACCGTCCCCGGCACCATCCGCTGATCGTGCACCTCTCCGACCCGGCAGCGATGGCCGAGTGGGCGGTGCCGGACGAGCGGGCCGAATCCGCCGCCCGATGCTGGCCCGGCCCGCTGACCGTGCTGTTGCCGCGCACCTCCCGGACCCCGGACATCGTGACCGGCGGGCGACCGACGGTCGGGCTGCGCGTGCCGCAGCACGCGCTGACGCTCGAGCTGATCGATCGGCTCGGCGACCGGACGGGTCGGGTCCCAGCCGGCCTCGCGGCACCGTCGGCGAACCGCTTCGGCCGCGTGTCGCCCACCCGCGCCGACCACGTGCTCACCGACATCGGCGATCGCCTGCGACCCGGTCGCGACCTCGTGCTCGACGGCGGTCCGTCGAGCGTGGGCCTCGAGAGCTCGATCCTCGACCTGAGTGTCCGCCCGGCGCAGTTGCTGCGGGCGGGAGCCCTCAGCGCCGACGAGTTGGCCGAGGTGATCGGCGACGATGTCGCTGCCGCGAGCGGACCGAGCCGGGCGAGCGGCATGTTGGCGTCGCACTACGCGCCGAGATGCCCGGTCGTGCTCGTGGGCGATGCCGGCGACGTGCCCGCCGCGATCTCCGCCAACGGGCTCGCCGACGACGACGTCGCGATCCTCGATGCCTCGGGCGACCTGGCAGCGGCAGCCCGATCGCTGTACGACGACCTGCGCGCCGCCGATCTGCGGGGCGCCGCCGTGGTGCTCGCCGTGCTCCCGCAGGGCGACGATGCCCTGGCGGTTGCCATCCGCGACCGCCTCACCAAGGCGGCTGCGGAGCGATCCGGTCCCAGTCGAGCTCGTTGAGGGCCGCGATCCACGCGTCGCGCACCTCGTCGAGATCTGGTGGCGGCACGCGCCCGACGGGTGCGACGGTCAACGTCACCGCCGTCGACGCCCCCTCCGGCAGCAGGCTGAGCCGACACCAGCACGGCGGCGAGCGCAACACGACGTCGATCTCGCCGAACCACTCGTCGGCGACGGGCCTCCCGAGCGCCCGTGCCGCCTCGCGGAGCCCCACGGCGGCATGCTCCGGGAGCACGTCGACGGTGAACGACGGGTGATCGGTCCTGGCCCGGCGCGGCACCGGTCGGCCCGCACCCTGCGGGCGCGACGGCCGGCCCGGCACCGTGGCGGGCCCCGGGCGCTGCCCGACGAGCGAACGCATGACGACGGCGACGGCATCGTTGAGTCGCTGCATCTGCTCCTCCGATCCGCCGACATCGGGGTGGAGCTGCTTGGCCAGGCGGCGACGCGCCTCGGCGACCTCGCGCTCGGTCGCCGACGCTGGGAGTTCGAGCAACCGCAGGGCGTCGTCGAGTGCTGGCTGGCGCGGCATCGCAGCCGAACGTAGCAATCGAAGTGATTGCCGTTCCCGCTGACGTGGCTCTATCCTGCCAGGACCCGACACATGGCGTCGCAATCAGGCGACGCCCGATCCAGGGGGAGAACCAACAACATGCAGAAGTCACGCGTGCGCCGAGTCGGCGCGCTGATCGTGGGTCTCTCGCTCGTCGCCGCCGCGTGCGGCGACGATGACGAGGACGACGCCGATGCGGTAGAGGAAGAGGCCGAAGAGCCCGCCGAAGAACCGGCCGAAGAACCGGCCGAAGAACCGGCCGAGGAACCGGCCGAGGAGCCCGCCGAGGAACCGGCCGAGGAGCCCGCCGAGGACGAGGACATGGCCGAGGCCGAGGACGAGGACATGGCCGAGGACGAGGACATGGCCGAAGAGCCCGCCGAGGAGCCGGCCGACGGTGCGGCCGCACCGAGCGGTGGTGCCGACGGCGTCCTGCGTCTGGGTGGCATCCTGCCCGAGACGGGCAACCTCGCCTTCCTCGGACCCCCGGAGTTCGCCGGTGTGCAGCTCGCGGTCAACCAGATCAACGAGGCCGGCGGCGTGCTCGGCGCCGATCTCGAGTGGCTCCCGGGCGACTCGGGCGACAACGGTGAGGTGGCCAACGCCACCGTCGACCGCCTCCTCGCCGAGGACGTCGACGGGTTCGTCGGTGCCGCGAGCTCCGGTGTGTCGCTGACCGTCATCGACAAGATCACCCAGGCCGGCAAGATCCACTTCTCCCCGGCGAACACCTCCCCGGCGTTCACCGACTACGACGACAACGGTCTGTACTTCCGTACCGCCCCGTCCGACGTGGTGCAGGGTGCTGCGCTCGCCGACATCATGATCAACGACGGTGCGGCCACGGCCGCGTTCCTCGTGCTCAACGACTCGTACGGCACCGGGCTGCAGGAGTTCACGATCGCGCCGTACACCGAAGCAGGTGGCACGGTCGTGTACGGCGAGACCGAGACCTACGATCCGCAGGCGGAGAACTTCGACGCCGAGATCGCAGCGGTCGCCGAGGCCAACCCGGACGCCGTCGTGATCATCGGCTTCGACGAGACCGCCCAGATCCTGCAGGGTCTGATCGAGGCGGGCTTCGGTCCGGCCGACAAGCTGGTCTACGGCACCGACGGCAACATGGGCAACGCCCTGGCCGAGCAGTTCGACGACCCGTCCGTGGTCGCCGGCATGCGCGGCACACTCCCGGGCGTCGACGTCGGCGGTGAGCTGACCGAGTTCCGCGACGCTCTGCTCGAGGTCGATCCCGAGCTGATCGACTTCTCGTACTCGGCCGAGTCGTACGACGCCGTGGTCGTCACGGCCCTCGCGGCGATCGTCGCCGGCTCCGACGACGGCGTCGCCGTCGCCGCGGAGATCAACGACGTCACCCGTGGCGGCGAGAAGTGCACGACCTTCGCCGATTGCGCGGCGCTGGCCGAGGCCGGCACCGACTTCGACTACGACGGCGTGTCCGGGCCGCTCGAGTTCATCGACGCCGGCGAGCCGTCGCAGGCGTCGATCCTGATCCTCGAGTTCGACGAGACGGGCACGATCACCGTGGCCGGCTCGGTGCAGGGCTCGATCTGATCCTGCGCTGACACCAGCCCGAACACCGACGGGGCCCGGAGGACATGTCCTCCGGGCCCCGTCGCGTCACCGGTCGCACGCGGCGGTCCGGAGGTCGAGTGCGATCGATCGGGCCGCGGCGACGTTCGGCCCCCACACCGTCAGGTGGCCCATCTTCCGCCCCGGGCGCGGCTCCGACTTGCCGTAGAGGTGGAGCGACGCACGTGGGTGCCCCAGGATCGGCGACCAGTCGGGCGGGCCGCCGGCCCAGACGTCGCCGAGCAGGTTGACCATCGCCACCGCGTCCGCGGTCATCGACGGATCGCCGAGCCCGAGCCCGCACACGGCGCGCACCTGCTGGGCGAACTGGCTCGTCGTCGCGGCGTCGAGCGTCCAGTGGCCGCTGTTGTGCGGTCGGGGTGCGAGCTCGTTGACGAGGAGCCGATCACCGTCGACGACGAACAGCTCCACGGCGAGCACGCCGACGTACCCGAGCGCGTCGGCGATCGCCATCGCCAGCCCCGTGGCACGGTCGGCGACGGCGGGCGCGACGTGTGCCGGCGCGACGCTGACGTCGAGGATGCCGTCGACGTGGGTGTTCCCGGTGACGGCGTAGCTCACCGTGCGCCCGTCGGCGGTCCGGGCGACGACCACGCTGAGCTCGGTCGTGAGGTCGAGCAGCTCCTCGACGACGCATCGCACGCCGCCGAGCTCGGCCCAGGCCGACACGAGCTCGGCCTCGTTCCGGACGCGCCGCTGCCCCTTGCCGTCGTAGCCGAGGCGCGCCGTCTTGATCACCGCACCGCCCGGCGGCACGTCGTCTCGGAGGTCGGCATCGTCCTCGAGCTCCCGGTACGGTCCGACCGGGAAGCCGCTGCCCACCAGGAACCGCTTCTCGGCGATGCGGTCCTGGGCGATCGCGACCGCCGCCGGGGCGGGAGCGACCGGCACCGCCGCGGCGAGCTGTTCGACCGACGCCGCCGGTGGGTTCTCGAACTCGGTCGTCACGACGTCGCACTCGATCGCGAGACGACGCAGGGCGGCGGCGTCATCGTACGCGGCGACGAGATGCTCGTCGGCGATCACCCCGGCGGGTGCACCCGGGTCCGGGTCGAGCACCACCGTGCGATACCCCATCGTCGCCGCCGCCATCAGCGCGTAGCGGCCGAGCTGGCCACCGCCGAGCATCCCGATCGTGGCCGGCGGGGTGATCACCGTCAGCGACCGCCGTCGGGTGGCAGCGTCGACGCCGCAGCAGCGTCCCGCCGCCCCGCCCGGTACCGGTGGAGGGCAGCGGTGAGATCCGCGTCGCCGACGGCGAGCATCGACACGGCGAAGAGCGCGGCGTTGGTCGCGCCGGCCGTGCCGATCGCGAAGGTGGCCACCGGGACACCGGCCGGCATCTGGACGATCGAGTAGAGCGAGTCCTGCCCGGCGAGGTGACGAGACGCGACCGGGACGCCGAGCACGGGGACGGTCGTCTTGGCCGCGAGCATGCCGGGGAGGTGGGCCGCTCCCCCGGCGCCGGCGATGATCGCCCGGAGCCCGAGTCGGGAGGCGGCCTCGGCGTAGGCGAACATCTCGTCGGGCATGCGGTGGGCGCTGACCACCCGAGCCTCGTGCTCGACGCCGAACTCGGTCAGGATCTCGACCGCCGCCGACATGGTCGGCCAGTCCGAGCTCGACCCCATCACCACACCGACGTCCACGATGTGAACCGTAGTCGTGCCGCGGCTCTCCCCGGCCACGCACGCCGCCCCCGGATCCCTCTGACCCCTCGCGACGGGGACGGATGGTGCCAGGCACCCTCCGCACCCCGTCGGACACCTGAACCTTGGTACTGAGACCCGGGTTCCGCAGTTCGCAGGCACACGACTGGCCAGGATCTGCACCTTGACCAGGAGCGACGCGCGCTTGTGCACTTGTAACGCGTGTGTCCACATCTCCAGGACCATCCGGCGACCGTATCGTGCCTGGTCAGCGGCACTTCTTCGGGTGTCCAATCCCTCCGCGGGCGGCTTCTCGAGCCTCAACAAAGCGCCAGATTCGTGGT
>CBFCWS010000180.1:0-6752 GCA_965601765.1 uncultured Ilumatobacter sp.
ATCGACCAGTCGACGAAGAAGATCGTCGAGACGGTCAACCGGACCGATGCCACGATCCGTGGCCCGATCCCGCTGCCGACCGACAAGCACCGGTACACGGTGATCCGCGGACCGCACGTCGACAAGGACTCCCGGGAGCACTTCGAGATGCGCATCCACAAGCGGTTGATCGACATCGTGAACCCCAACGCCAAGACGATCGACTCGCTCCAGCGCATCGAGCTGCCCGCCGGCGTCGACATCGAGATCAAGATCCAGTCCTGACGGCCGGTTCCGCCGTCGGCTGCGTTGCGTCTCGCCGCTCGCTGACCGAAGTCAGCTCGGGCTCGCCGCGCCTTGCCGGCGACGCAACCGCCTCGCCAGGACCGCATCGATGACGAATGGGCGCGAGCTGGTCCGTCGCGACGGGTCGACGTCGTCGGCTGCGCGCGCCTCGTTCGCGGGGTGGCGCTGAGGTGTGGCTGAGATGGGGGACGAGTCCCGTGAGACGGGTTCGGCCGGGCGTTGGTAGACCGGAGGCGTGAGCATGACGCCCCCCTCCTCCTCGCCAGATCGATTCGACCCGCCGTCGACAACGTCGCTGCCGGAGCCGCCGACCGGTGCGATGCAACCGGCGGCGTTGCCCGACCCACCGCAGCACGCGTTCGCGCCGCCGACCGTCGGCTCGCCTCCGTCGTCCACCGCCGCTGCCACGACCGGTGCGTCGTCGACGCCGGCCGAGGCGTCGCTCGGCGACCGGGGTGACGGCGACCGGCGCGGCCCGGTGTGGAAGAAGGCGGCCGGTGCCGTCGCGGTTCTCGCCGCGATGGTCGGCTCCGGCGTCGTCGGTGGGCTGATCGTGCGCTCCGCCGACGACGACCCGAACGTGGCGTCGCCGTCCGCATCGGACACGACGGCGGCGTCCACCGAGGCGATCGACGTCGGTGCGCGCCGCGAGTCCCCGCTGCCGGCGATCGACGTCGCAGGTGTCGCCGAGGCCGTCGCGCCATCGGTCGTGACGATCAGCGCGGACATCGAGAACGAGTTCGGCGAGGGTGGATCGATCGGGACCGGCGTGATCACCACGGTCGACGGTGAGATCCTGACCAACGCCCACGTCGTCGAAGGCGCCACCGAGATCCGAGTCCGGCTGGCGGGGGAGAGCGAGCCCCGCACGGCCACGCTGCTCGCCGCCGATGCCGGCAACGACCTCGCCCTGCTGCGCATCGAAGGTGACGGCTTCGTGCCGGCCACCTTCGCCGAGCCCTCCTCGATCCAGATCGGCGACGAGGTCGTGGCGATCGGCTTCGCGCTCGACCTCGACGGTGAGCCGTCGGTCACCCTGGGCATCGTGTCGGCGCTCGATCGGACGATCACCATCCGTGACGGTGCGCTCGACGGCCTGATCCAGACCGACGCTGCGATCTCCTCGGGCAACTCGGGTGGTCCGCTCGTGAACGCGAGCGGCGAGGTCGTCGGGATCAACACCGCCGTCGCTCGGGGCGACTTCACGACGGCGGCCAGCAACGTCGGGTTCGCGATCTCGGTCGGCGAGGCATTGCCGATCGTCGACCGCCTGCGCGAGCAGGCCGGCGGCGAGGACCGCGAGGAGGGGTATCTCGGTGTCGATCTCGCCGATCGCACCGACGGCGGCCAGGGCGCCCTGATCACGACCGTCGACCCCGAGGCTCCCGCGGGCGAGGCGGGCCTCGAGGCCGGCGACATCGTCGTCGCGGTCGACGGCGTGTCGGTCGACGGGCTCGCCGGATTGGTCGCCGCCATCCGCGACGAGGAACCGGGCGACATGATCGAGATCGTCGTCGTCCGCGACGGCGAGCAGGTGACCTTCGAGGTCACCCTCGCCGCCCGCACCTCTCGCTGACGACCGCCCCGACCCCCCACCGTGCTCACGGCGGGCTCGACGAGGTCGGGTCCGCCGAAGCCGTCATGGCGATTGGTCGTCGGCGCGGGAGCGTCGCTGTGCCGTGCCGATGAGGAGCCGGGTCGCGACACCCAAGACGACGACGTTGGCGACCATCTGCACCATCACCGCGATCCGCGCCGGGTTGGATCGCGGTGCGATGTCGCCGAAACCGACCGTGGTCGCGGTCGTGAGGGCGAAGTAGATCGCGCCGGTGTGGTCGAGCGGCTCGCTGAAGGCATCCGGATCCGCTCCCGATGCGGTGAGGTACACGGAGGCGAACCCGACGATCAGTACGCCGACGATCATCGAGATGGTCTCGGTCGCGCGCAGGATCGGGAACTCTGCGCGCACCACCGATCGCAGCGCGAGCACGATCGCGCCGGCGACGATGACCACGGCACCGATCACCCGGGCCGCGAACGACGTCGACAACGAGTTGCTGTCCGGCGTGAGCGAGAAGGCGACGACGAGGAGCGTGAGGACGACGATGCTGCTCAGCACGGCTCGCCCGATCTTGCGGAAGCGCTGCTTCGGCGTGAGCGCGGCGAGCCGACGTGGGTTTGCGGGTCGGTCGGCGATGACGCGACGCTAGCTAGTAGCGGGGATGGGCGGCGAGCGGTTCCGATGCCGCGCTAGGACGCCGCCTGCCGCCGCAGCGCCGGGTAGCCGGCGGCCCGGATGGGCCGGTACCGGTCGTACAGCGTGATGATCAGCGTCAGCAGCAGGACGAAGAAGATCAGCGCTCCCTCGTCGACCGGGTCGTCGCTCCGGCGCAGGAAGATGATGAAGAACGCCACCAGACCGGCGTTGACCACGAGCATCGAGCCGAACTGCGACAGCGTCGTGCCCCACGAGCGACCTCGCCGGATCATCCACTGGCTGACGACGGCGTTCGCGACGACGAATGCGCTGACGCCGATCGTGACCGCGAGCGGACTGGCATCGGTGTTCGGGAGGACCTGGCTGAAGATGATCGAGATCAGCGAAGCCAGCAGGGCCTTCTCGAGCAGATCCCACTCCAGCGTGCGTGGCGTCTCCGGCGTGCTGTCGACCCGAGTGCTCTGCGGGTGGTCGTCGACGTCGACGCTGACCGGCCAGTCCGGCGGCGGCGCGGTGTGCAGCGCCCACCGCGCGAGGAGGGCGACCCCCACCGCGAGCACGGCGAGGAGGCCGACGAACCACAGGTTCTCACCGATCGCCTCGCCCCACGACGTGTCGACGGGGACGCCGAACACGTCTTCCTTCATGAAGTCGGTGAAGTCGAGCTGGGCGATGTGGATCCACCACTCCTGGGGCAGCTTGACGAAGATCCAGATGAAGGCGGCGAGGCCGATGACCGCTCGCTTCGAGAGTCGGCTCGGGTCCCAGGCGAGGCGCACGACCTCGTAGGCGATGAAGAAGTACTCGAACGTGTTGGGGAAGATCAGCAACAGGGCGCGCTCGCCGCTGAGCTCGAACGCGACCACACCGACGAGTCGGTAGTACCACAGCGCCTGGGCGACCCGGGCGGCGAACGGGTCGGCCCAGTTGCGGAACGTGGAGAGGTAGGCGATCGCGAGGTAGTAGACGTCGAGCGCCTTGTCGTACCCCTGGTAGCCGTCGAGGTTGAGGTCGGTGTTGTTCTGGAAGATCGTCTGGTCGGCCGCGTCGATCACGAGCGCGGCGAGGATCGCCGGGAGTGGGTACCGGAGGATCAGCAGCGGGACGCCCAGACGGAGTCCGACGACGATGAGAAAGATCAGGGTGTCGCTCGACATCGGGTGGGAACCTACTGCACCCGCATCACCCGATCGGGGGACGGCCGATGGTAGATTCCCGGGCGGCTCGTTCCGCCCGTACACCCCCGAGAGGTCCCAATGCTCGCATTCTCCATCTGGAACGCCATCTGGTTGGCGTTCGTCGTGTTCTTGTTCGTCAACATCCTGCTCATGCTCTTCGCGGTCATCACCGACCTGTTCCGCGACGACGAGCTCAGCGGGTGGGCCAAGGCCGGCTGGGTCGTCGTGCTGGTGTTCTTCACGCTGATCGGGCTGCTCGCCTACGTGATCATCCGCGGCAAGGGCATGGCCGAGCGTTCGAGGAAGGCGCAGCAGGAGGCCCAGGAGTCGTTCGACACCTACGTGCGCGACGTCGCCGGTGGCGGCGCCGCCAGTGAGCTCGAGAAGGCCGCCGCGATGCGGGACAGCGGGAAGATCTCCGACGAGGAGTTCGCGGCGCTCAAGCAGCGCATCTTGAGCTGATGCAGGCGCCGACGACGGTCGACGTCGACCAGACCAGCCAGCACCCGGTTCGCCGTGTGATGCTGCTGGTGAGCCGGGCGATCTCGTACGTCGTGTACGCGTACGTGATCATCGTCGAGATCATCTTGTTCCTCGGCTTCCTGCTCTTGCTGCTCGGCGCCAACCCGTCGTCGTCGTTCGTCGAGTGGGTGTACCGCAGCATGGACCGTGCCATGCGGCCGTTCCGGGGGATCTTCGAGCCGGTCGAGCTCGGCACCACGCAGGCCGACGTGCCGTCGGTCCTCGACACGTCGGTCCTCTTCGCGATGATCGTCTACGCGATCCTCGCGATCGTGGTCCACGCGCTGCTCGAATGGCTCACGGCCAGGCTCGCGCGGCTCGACCGTGACGACGAGGAGTACCGTCGCCGCCAGCTCGTCGAGCAGTCGCTCGCGGCGACGGCGCAGTACCCGCCGACCTACCCCGCGCAGTACCCGCCGACCCACCCGCCGACGGCCGCCCCGACCGGGATCCAGCCGACGGTCGCGCCGCCCCCGCAAGCCCCGCCGGTGATCGACCCGGCGGCCGGCGACCCGCCGTCTGCGGCCCCGCCCGGCCCCGCTTCCTGAGCACCGACGCCGGCCCCGAGCAGCGTGCTCGGCGACGAGCACGGCGGTGCTAGTTTGTCGCACTCGCAGCGGACACCGCGACTCCGAGGAGCATCACATGAGCGACCAGCCCAACATCTTGATCATCTGGGGCGACGACATCGGCATCACCAACCTCAGCTGCTACAGCGACGGGTTGATGGGCTACCGGACACCGAACATCGACCGGATCGCCGACGAGGGCGCGCGCTTCACCGACTACTACGGCGAGCAGAGCTGCACCGCAGGCCGCGCCGCGTTCATCAGCGGTCAGAACCCCTACCGGACCGGCCTCACGAAGGTCGGCATGCCCGGCGCCGACATCGGCTACCGCGACGAGGACCCGACGATCGCGACGGCGATGAAGGAGCAGGGATACGCGACCGGCCAGTTCGGCAAGAACCACTTCGGCGATCGCGACGAGTTCCTCCCGACCCGGCACGGGTTCGACGAGTTCTTCGGGAACCTCTACCATCTCAACGCCGAGGAGGAGCCCGAGCACGAGGACTACCCGACCGAGGAGGACTTCCCGGACTTCAGGGAGCGGTTCGGGCCGCGGGGTGTCATCAGGTCGTGGGCCGAACCCGACGGCGGCCAGCGCATCGAGGACACCGGGCCGCTCACGAAGAAGCGGATGGAGACCTGCGACGAGGAGTTCCGCGACGCCGCGATCGACTTCATGCAGCGTCAGAACGAGGCCGACACGCCGTTCTTCGTGTGGTTCAACGCCACCCACATGCACTTCCGCACCCACACCAAGCCCGAGAGCCGCGGGCGCGCCGGTCGGTGGCAGTCGGCCTACCACGACACGATGTGCGACCACGACGACATCGTCGGCGACCTGCTCGCCGCGCTCGACGAGATGGGCATCGCCGACGACACGATCGTGATGTACTCCACCGACAACGGGCCGCACATGAACACCTGGCCCGACGGTGCGATGACGCCGTTCCGCAACGAGAAGAACTCGAACTGGGAGGGGGCGTACCGCGTGCCCGCCCTCGTCAGGTGGCCCGGCAAGGTCCCGGCCGGCACGGTGCTCAACGGCATCGTGAGCCACAACGACTGGTTCCCGACGCTCGTCGCCGCCGCCGGCAACCCCGACGTGGCCGAACAGTTGAAGGAGGGCACGACCCTCGCCGGTTCCGAGTACAAGGTCCACCTCGACGGCCACAACCAGCTCGACTACATCACGGGACAGGTCGACGAGAGCCCGCGCCAGCACTTCTTCTACGTGTCCGACGACGGGGACATCACCGCGATCCGGTTCGACAACTGGAAGGTCATGTTCCTCGAGCAACGGGCCCAGGGCACGCTGCAGGTGTGGGCCGAGCCCTTCACCGAGCTCCGCCTCCCCAAGATCTTCAACCTCCGGACCGACCCGTTCGAGCGAGCCGACATCACGTCCAACACCTACTGGGACTGGATGATCGACCGGGCCTGGATCGTCGTTCCCATCCAGGCGTACGTCGCCGAGATGCTCCAGACGTTCCTCGAGTTCCCGCCGCGGCAGGAGCCGGCCTCGTTCAACATCAACCAGGTGATGGCGAAGCTCGAGGCAGGGATCGGGAGCGACTGAGTTCTCCCGGTCGGACGAACCGTGACCGGCCCGCGTTCCGACGCGATCGCCGCGTTCTACGACCGTCACCCGTACCCCCCGCCGGCGGATGACCTCGCTCGGGTCGGGCGTCGCCCCGACCGGGTCGCTCACCATCGGGTCTGGCCGGGACGGCGACCCGACACCGTCGCCCGCATCCTCGTCGCGGGCTGTGGCACCTCGCAGGCCGCTCGGCACGCGCTGCGCCACCCGTCGGCCGAGGTCGTCGGGATCGACGTCAGCACGACCAGCATCGACCACACGCGGCGGCTGATCGCGCGCCACGACATCGACAACCTCCGCGTCGAACGGCTCCCCATCGAGGAGGCGCGGGTGCTGCCCGACCGCTTCGACCATGTCGTGTGCACCGGCGTCCTCCACCACCT
>CBFCWS010000181.1:0-6730 GCA_965601765.1 uncultured Ilumatobacter sp.
CCGCTCAGGTGTCCTTGTCGCAGCCGCTCGGTTCGCTGTCGATCGCGGCGCGCTTGGTGGCGGGTTCGGTCTCACTGCTCGTTGCCGTGAGGCAACTCGGGTTCGCCGCGCCTTGCGCTCGACCGCCCCAGCCGCCGCTCAGGTGTCCTTGTCGCAGCCGCTCGGTTCGCTGTCGATCGCGGCGCGCTTTGCGCACGCCACCAATATCGTCCCGGTCGGTCTCGGTCGCGTCGCGGGTGCGGCATGGTGGGGTGTTCACCGGACGGTTGCGGCGGGGTCACGCGGGTCGTTCCGGGCACGGGTAGCGTCCAGTCCGATGGATGTGACCGAGTGGAAGACCGAGCGACGGCCGACACGGCAGATCATGGTCGGCGACGTGGCGGTCGGCGGCGATGCACCGATCACCATCCAGTCGATGACGATCACCAAGACGGCCGACGTCGAGGGCACGCTCCAGCAGATCTACGGCCTCGCAGCAGCCGGCTGCGACATCGTCCGATGCACCTGCAACGAGGCCGAGGCCGCCGAGGGCCTCGCACAGATCGTGCCCCGCTCGCCGATCCCGGTGATCGCCGACATCCATCACCAGTACCGCATGGCGCTCGCAGCGATGGAGGCCGGCGTCCACGGCTTGCGGCTCAACCCCGGCAACATCCGCCGCCCGGAGCACATCAAGGCCGTGGCGAGCGAGGCCCGCGATCGCGACATCCCGATCCGCATCGGCGTCAATGCGGGCTCGCTCGATCCGTCGCTGTACGACGAGCACGGTGGCGCCACGCCCGAGGCGATGGTCGAGTCGGCGCTGCGTGAGATCGCCTACTTCGACGAGGTCGACTTCGACCTGATCAAGATCTCGGTCAAGGCCTCGTCGGTGCCGCTCATGGTCGAGGCATACCGTCAGCTCGCCGACGTCACCGATCACCCGCTGCACCTCGGCGTCACCGAGGCCGGCCCGCCGCCGGCCGGTCTCGTCAAGGCGACGGCCGGGATCGCCACGCTGTTGATGGAGGGCATCGGCGACACGATCCGGTACTCGCTCACCGCCGATCCGGTCGAGGAGGCCCGCGCCGGTCGTCAGTTGCTCGAGGCGCTCGGTCTGCGGGAGCGCAAGAACGTCGACCTGATCGCGTGTCCGTCCTGCGGTCGTGCCGAGGTCGACGTCATCGACGTCGCGAATCGAGCGATGGAGGCGTTCGGCGAGCGGGAGATCCCGCTGCAGGTCGCCGTGATGGGGTGCGTGGTGAACGGCCCCGGCGAGGCGCGCGAGGCCGATCTCGGCATCGCCGCCGGGAACAAGCGCGGTCACCTCTTCGTCAAGGGCCGCAACATCGCGGTCGTGCCCGAGGACGAGATGGTCGACGCGCTCGTCGAGTGGGCGGAGTTCATCGACGAACACGGGATCGAGGCCGCGATCGACAGGGCCGACACCGCGCGGGCCGAGCGCGAGGCGGCTCGGGACCGGTCGGCGTTGCTCGCTTCGCAGGGTGACGACGCCAATCGTGCCAACGAGAAGATCGTCGAGATCCGCAGGACGGTCGGCGACGGTTCCTGAATTGTCCGGTCGGCCCTCCGACCGGCAAACATGACAGGCATGGATCCTCGTTCAGTCATCCACGCCACCGCTCGGAAGATCAACGACATCGGCGCAGCGTTCTACTTCGCGCCCGAGACGTTGGAGCGAGGACGTCAGGTCGGCCTCGACGGGTTCAGGTTCTACTTCATCGGACGCGGCGGCGTGCTCGGCGACGTGGAGGCCGGGGTGATCCGGGCGGCGTTCGGCTACTGGGAACCCGGCCTCGTCGACAAGATGTGGAACACGGCGAAGGAGAAGGTCCCGCCGCGGGAGGGTGCTCGGTTGTACCTCGGGTGCAACCACGACTTCGGACGCGCGACGCTCGGCGATGTCGAGGGTCTCGAGGGGTTCGTCGACGCGGCATCCACCGTGATCGCGGCCGTGGAGGGCACGTCGCTGCCGCTGTTCGAGGCGGTTCGATGTGAGCCGGTGCCCGACGACGTCCCGGCCGCCGCCATGCATCAGGCGACGGTCCTGCGCGAGCTGCGCGGCAGCGTGCACCTCCTGGCGCTGACCGCGTGCCGGCTCGACAGCCGGCACGCGCACGGCATCAAGCGCCCGGACGAGTTCAAGCAGTTCGGGTACAACTCGGAGATCGAGGTGACCGAGACCGATCGCGCCCGGTGGCTTCGCGCCGAGGAGCTGACGGACGAGATCCTCGTGATGTCGTTCGGACGGCTGACCGACGTCCAGGCGAAGGCGTTGATCATGGGCGTCGAGGCGATGCACGAGCGCGTCGTCGACCCCAGCGGCGACTGACCGCCCCGACCGCGGCCGAGCCGGTGTGCCGCCTTGCGGCGAGGTTCACACGATCGCGGACCCGTGCGTCACGACCCACGCGTCGCGTTCGAACCCGGCTCGGTCGCCGGGCGGGAGGTACCAGGCTCGCCCGCCGTCGTCGAACGCCAGCTCGTGTCCGGTCGACTCGTGGGGGTCGCCGGCCACGAGACGGTGCAGCGACACGTCGGCGGCCGGCAGGTCGTAGCGGGCCGACGCCGGGATCTGCGGCTCGTCGAGCGGCGTCGGATCGAAGATCGCGAGGACCTCGTCGACGTCGACGGGCTTCGGCGTGAGCCCGGCGCGCACGACGTTGTCGCTCGCGTTCATCAGCTCGACGCCGGTGCCGCGCAGGTAGGCGTGGAGGTGTCCGGCGTCGAGCCGCAGCGCCTGTCCGGGGTCGAGCGACACCTGGTTCAGCAGGAGTGCGACGAGCACGCTCGGTTCGCTCGGGTAGAGATCGTCGAGCTCGACCACCCATCTCGCCTCCGGTCGTGCCGACGACCGACATGCGTCGACGACCGGACCGACCGCGTGATCGCCGCGCAGGCAGCGCCGAGCGGTCTCACCGGGCCCGTCCCGTTCCACGGCGTCGGCGAGCCGGTCGGCACCGAGCGAGCGGAGCAGCGTGACCGACGCCTCCGCCGGCCGCAATCCGCACAGTGCCTCGAACGGCGTGATCGCGACGATCAGCTCCGGCTTCGCACGATCGTCCGGATATGCGCCGCGCGCGTAGCCCGCCTTCGCCTGCTCGGCATCGGGGTGCACCTGCATCGACAGCGGGGAGGCGACGGCGAGCACCTTGAGCAGGTAGGGGAGGGGCCCACTGACCGCTTCCAGCGGGGTCCCGTCGGCCAGCCGGCTCGGACCGTTCGGGTGCGTGCCGAGCCACCACTCGGCCCAGGGGCGCCCGTCGCGTGGGAGCCCGAGGAAGTCCGGGAGCCATGAGTCGTCGCCCCATGCGTAGTGCTGGACCTCACCGAGGATCGGCTGCATCGTGGCGAGAGTACCGGCGCACGACCGTGGCGCGTCGAGAGCGGTTCAGGCGTGCTCGACCGCACGGCGGGGCCATAGGGTGAGGCGGTGCCCACTCCCACCGCGCTCGACCGTCGTGCCTACGGGGTGCTCCTGCATCCCTCGTCGCTTCCCGGCCGCGAGCCGATCGGCACGCTCGGCGTCGAGGCGTGCGACTTCGTCGACTGGCTGGCGGTCGCCGATGCCTCGATCTGGCAGACGCTGCCGCTGACGATCAACGGCAAGTTCGATTCGCCGTACTTCTCGATGTCGGCCTTCGCCGGCAACATCTGGTTGATCGACGTCGCGTCGTTGGCCGACGCCGGACTCGTGACGGTCGACGAGCTCGACGGCTACCTGCACGCCCACCCGCTGGACGCCCGCGTCGACTTCGGACGTCTGTACCGGAGGAAGTGGCCGGTCCTCGTCGCGGCGGCCGACCGCTTCCTCGCCGCGAACGATCACAGCTGGCGAGCCGACCACGATCGGTTCGTCGAGCGGTCGGCGTCATGGCTCGACGACACCTGCCGGTTCTTCGCGCTCCGCGAAGCACGTGGAACGGCGGAGTGGTGGACGTGGCCGGACGACGTGCGGGAGCGCCGGCCGGGCGCACTCGCATCGGTCGATCGCGAGCTCGCGACGTCGATCGCCCGTTGGCGGACGCTGCTGTTCTTCTTCGATCACCAGTGGGCGGCACTGATGGCGCGCGCACACGATCGCGGGCTGACGATCCTCGGCGACCTCCCGATCTACGTCGCCCCCGAATCGGCCGACGTCTGGGCCAACCAGGACCAGTTTCTCCTCGACGACGCCGGGCGCATGACCGTGCAGTCCGGGGTGCCGCCCGACTACTTCAGCGCGACCGGGCAGCTCTGGCGCAACCCGCTCTACCGCTGGGACGTGATGGCCGAGGACGGGTATCGCTGGTGGCTCGGCCGACTCGGGCGCTGCCTCGAGCTGTGCGACGTCGTGCGGATCGACCACTTCCGCGCGCTGAGCGCGTACTGGGAGGTCGCGGCGGACGCCGAGGACGCCATGGGCGGGCGCTGGGTCGACGGTCCGGGGCAGGCGTTCCTCGACGCGGTCCGCGCCGCGTTCCCCGAGTTCCCGCTGGTGGCGGAAGATCTCGGAACGCTCGACGATGCCGTGCACGCGCTGCGCGACGACAACGGCCTGCCCGGCATGCGGATCCTGCAGTTCGGTTTCGACGGTACGCCCGACAACCCGCACCTCCCCGCGGCGATCGGCGAACGATCGATCGTCTACACCGGCACACACGACAACGAGCCGATCGGAGCGTGGTGGGACGCACTCGATCCGGGGGTGCGCAGCGCGGTCGCGGCGACCTACCAACAGCCCACCGAGGCCGACACCGGGCGCGCGGTGTGGTCGTTCATCGAAGCGGCGTTCGGCTCGCGCGCGGTGGCCGCGGTGTTCCCGGTGCAGGACCTGCTCGTGCTGGACGAGCGCGCCCGCATGAACGAACCGTCCTCGGAGGTCGGCAACTGGGGGTGGCGGATGCCGCGGTCGCCGCTGAGCGCGGCCCTCGCGCGTCGCCTCGCCGATCTCGCGGCGCGCTATCGGCGGTCGCCGTCGGCGCCGACCTGAGGATCAGCGCACCCCGAGCTCGGCCGCGCGCGCCAACACGACGTCGCGCTCGGCGCCGATCGTCGTCGACTCGCCGTGGCCCGTGTGCACCGTCGTGTGGTCGGGCAGGCTCAGGAGGCGGTCGAGGATCGATCGCAGGATCGTCGGTTCGTCGCTGAAGCTGCGGCCGGTCGCACCCGGCCCGCCGCAGAACAGGGTGTCGCCGGAGAACACGGTGTCGGAGCCGGCGTCGTGGAAGCAGCAGCAGCCGGGGGAGTGACCGGGGGTGTGCACGACGCCGAGCTCGTGACCGGCGATCCGGAGCGACCCGCCGGGGACGAGGTCGTCGTCGGGACGGTCGTCGGGCCACACGACGTCCCACAGCATGCGGTCGTCGGGATGGATGAGGATCGGGGCATCGACCGCGTCCCGGAGCGGGACGGCGGCGTTGATGTGGTCGTTGTGGCCGTGCGTCAGCACGATCGCCCGCACCGCCCGACCGGCGATCCCGTCGACGATCGGTCGGTGGTCGTGGGCGGCGTCGAAGACGACGACCTCCCGATCGTCGCCGACCAGCCAGATGTTGTTCGTGACCTCCCACTCGCCGCCGTCGAGCGCGAAGATCCCGTCGGTGGTGACGAGCTCGATCGGCATCAGATCACGACCACGCTGCGCAGCACGTCACCGCGCTCCATCTTGTGGAACGCCTCCTCGACACCGTCGATCGCGATCGTCTCCGACACGAACCGGTCGAGATCGAGTCGCCCCTGGCGGTAGAGGTCGATCAGCATCGGGAAGTCGCGACTCGGCAGGCAGTCGCCGTACCACGAGGACTTGAGGGCGCCCCCCTTGCCGAAGACGTCGAGGAACGGGAGCTCGATGGTCATCTCGGGGGTCGGCACGCCGACGAGCACCACGCGCCCTGCGAGGTCGCGCGCGTCGAAGCACTGGCGGTAGACGGCCGGGTTGCCGACGGCCTCGATGCACACGTCGGCGCCGTGGCCGCCGGTGACCGATCGCACGAACTCGACCGGGTCGGTCTCGGTCGAGTTGCAGGTGTGCGTCGCACCGAACTGCTCCGCCCAGTCGAGCTTCCGGTCGTCGACGTCGACGGCGACGATCGTCGACGCGCCCGCGAGACGGGCACCAGCGATCGCAGCGTCGCCGACGCCCCCGCATCCGAACACGGCGACCGATTCACCTCTGGCGACCTCGCCGGTGTTGATCGCCGCCCCGAGCCCGGCCATCACGCCGCAGCCGAGGAGTCCGGCGGTGGCGGCCGGCGCCTCGGTGTCGACCGGCGTGCACTGGCCCGCGTGGACCAGGGTCTTGTCAGCGAAGGCGCCGATGCCGAGCGCCGGTGTGAGCTCGGTACCGTCGGTCAGTGTCATCTTCTGGTCGGCGTTGAACGTGGAGAAGCAGTACCAGGGCTTGCCCTTCGCACAGGCCCGGCAGGTGCCGCACACGGCCCGCCAGTTGAGGATCACGTAGTCGCCGGGGGAGACGTTGGTCACGCCGTCGCCGACCGACTCGACCACGCCGGCCGCCTCGTGGCCGAGCAGGAACGGGTAGTCGTCGGTGATCCCTCCCTCCCGGTAGTGGAGGTCGGTGTGGCACACGCCACACGCCTGGACGGTGACGACGGCCTCACCCGGCCCGGGATCGGGCACGATGATCGTCTCGAGGGTGACCGGTTCGCCCGCGGCCCGGGCGATGACTCCACGTACTTCCTGCGCCATGACCGACGAACGTAACAGGCCCGCCGACATCTGGGGTCTG
>CBFCWS010000182.1:0-6715 GCA_965601765.1 uncultured Ilumatobacter sp.
CGTCGGAGCTGCGCCACACGTCGTTGAAGAACGTCGACGTCGGGAGGAGCTCGGGACACGGCGCATCGGGGTCGATGCCGAGACCGGGGGGCGGCTCGAGGCCCTGCTCGATCAGCGCGCAGAACGGATTGGGTTCGGTCCCGAAGTCCTGGCCGCCGATGACGTAGACCATGTCGTCCTTCACCACCGCCTGGAAGTAGGCCCGCGCCGGCCACGGCGCGCTCTCGCCGTCGAGGAGGTCGGTCCAGGTCTGCCCACCGTCGTCGCTCGCCCAGACGTCGGCCCAGATCGTGCTGTCGCCCGGGATCGTCGACTCGTTGGGGGTGCGGCCGCCGAGCAGGAGGAGGCGGTCGCCGAGCTCGACGACGCGCAGCCCGGCACGCGCCGCCCATGGTGCGTCGGGGTTGACGGTCTGCCATTCGTTGCCGGCGAGCTCGTCGTCGGTCGGCGTCGGCGTCGCGGACGGCGCCTGCGGACCCGGTGCCACCGGCGCGCCGATGTCGTCGGGCGCCTCGGTGGTCGAGCTGGTCGAGCTGGTCGAGGCGGTCGACGGCGCTGAGGTGGTGGGCGGTGGAGTCGTCGGCGCGGTCGTCTCGACGATCGCCGTCGTCGGGTCGGGCTCGTCGTCGGGCGCGCGCTCCGTCGTCGTCGGCGCCGGCTCGGTGGTTGCGGTGTCGGAGGGCTCGGTCGTGTCGGTGTCGTCCCCCGACGAGCACGCGCTCACGAGGGCCAACGAGACCAGGCCGAAGCTGAGGATCCGCCGTCGCACGTGCGAAGACTGGTCACCGTCGCCGTCCCGCCGACCGGCCGGAACCCGGCCTGGCCGATGCCGTCGACACCGTCGGGGTCCCTCGCCTTCCCGGCGCGTTCGGCCGGCGAACCTCGCAGCCCGCGTCGCAGGTCGGGCGGTCCGACCGCTCCGGGCCCGAAGCGGTCGGAGCGGGCGCGATAGTGTCGCCTGGCTGCGGGGATGGGAGAACGACCACATGGATGCAACCGCCGGGTCGAGCGGTTCGACCGCGCCTCACCGATCCCCCCGACCGGATGAGCGGACAGACCAGGAGCGGCTCGCGTTCGTCGTCGACGCGCTCGCCGAGGGCGTCTACGACTGGTGCATCGGCGACGGTGATCTCTGGGTGTCCGATCGTCTCAACGAGCTGTTCGGGTTCGCTCGCGGGGAGCTTCGCTCGGCGTCGTGGTTGGAACGCGTGCATCCCGACGACGTCGACGACTACCGCGACGCCATGGTCGCCCACCTCCGGGGCGGGACCGATCGGTTCGACTGCGAGTACCGGCTGCGGGACGCACACGGCGAGTACCGCTGGATCGCGGATCGCGGGCGAGCGATCCGCGACGAGTCGGGACGGGCGCTCCGGCTGATCGGGGCGGTCGACGACATCACCGAACGGCGGCGGATGATCGCCGAACTGACGCTCAGCCAGGAGCGGTACGAACTGACGTCGCTCGCGTCGAACGAGGGCATCTACGACTACGACCTCGACAACGAGTCGATCCACTACTCGCCCCGTCTGCTGACGCTCATCGACGTGCCGGCCGAGGAGATGCGCACGCCGCAGGACTGGCTCGACCGGATCCACCCCTCCGACGTGGACGAGTACGTGTCGGCGATGGGATCCCACGTGCGCGGCGACACCGAGTTCTTGTCGTGTGAGTACCGCTATCGCAGCGGCACGGGGGAGTGGCGCTGGGCCCGCCAGCGCGGGCTGGCGGCACGACGGGTGGACGGTCGGGCCTACCGTCTCGTCGGTTCGACGGGTGACATCACCGACGAGGTCGAGCTGCGAGATGCCCTCGGCCGGACCCGCCAACAGCTGCACGACGCGATCGAGGCGATGTCCGAGGGACTGGTCCTGTTCGACGAGGACGACCGCATCGTGCTCTGCAACTCGAAGTACCGCGAGTACTTCGTCGCCGGTGCCGGCGAGGACGTCGGCGATCTCGTCCGTCCCGGCACCTCGTTCGAGGCGATCATCCGTCAGGCGTTCCGCCGCGGGATGTTCCCCGACGCCGGTGACGACGAGGACGAGTGGGCGCGCTTCCGGCTCGAGCACCGTCGGGCGATGCAACACCAACGCCTCGAGCTGCTCCAGAACACCGGGATGTGGCTCCAGATCAACGAGCAGCGGACGCCCAGCGGCGGGATGGTGTCGGTGTACACCGACGTGACCGAGATCAAGCGTCGCGAGGTCGAACTGGCCGCGGCGCGCGACCAGGCCGAGTCGGCGACGGCGGCCAAGTCCGAGTTCCTCGCCAACATGAGCCACGAGCTGCGCACGCCGCTCAACGCGATCATCGGGATCACCGACATGCTCGTCGAGGATGCCGAGGACGACGGGGCCGACGACCTCCTCGAGCGGCTCGGCCGCATCAGTCGCGCCGGCTCGCACCTGCTGCACCTCATCAACGAGATCCTCGATCTCTCCAAGATCGAGGCCGGCAAGATGGAGATCGTCGCGGAGGACCTGCCGCTCGTCCCGCTGCTCGCGGACGTCGCCCAGACGGCCGAGACGCTCGCAGCCGCGAACCGCAACGAACTGGTCGTCGACATCGACGACGCGCTCGGCCACGTCGTCGCCGATCCGCTCCGCGTCCGCCAGATCGTCCTCAACCTGCTGAGCAACGCCTGCAAGTTCAGCGAGGACGCCCGCGTCGTGCTGCGCGCCGAGCGGATCACGCGCGACGACGGCGACGAGGTCGTCGTCGCCGTCGAGGACGCCGGGATCGGGATCAGCCGCGATCAGCTCGATCGGCTCTTCGAGGACTTCTCCCAGGCCGACAGCTCGATGTCCCGCCGCTACGGAGGCACCGGGCTCGGGCTCGCGATCAGCCGGCGGCTGGCCCGGATGATGGGCGGCGACGTGACGGCGGCCAGCACGCTCGGCGTCGGATCGACCTTCGAGCTGCGGTTGCCCGATCGCCCGGACGACGCGGTCGCGGCCGAGAAGATCGCGGCCGAGGAGATCGTGGCCGAGGAGATCGTGGCCGACCCGGGAGCCAGATCCGCCGGGACGTCGAGCACGCATCCGACCGTGCTGGTGATCGACGACGACCCCGTCAGCCGAGACGTGGTCCGTCGTGCGCTCGCCGCCGAGGGCTTCGACGTGGTGAGCGCACACGGCGCACGTGAAGGGCTCGAGCGGGCCCGTGCCGTGGAACCCGACCTCGTGCTCCTCGACGTGATCATGCCCGAAGCCGACGGGTGGGACGTGCTGCGCGAGCTCAAGGCCGACCCGGCGCTGTCGCACGTGCCGGTCGTCATGCTCACCGTCGTCGACGAGCCGGGCAGGGCCTTCTCGCTCGGGGCGTCCGACTACCTGAGCAAGCCGCTCTGGCGGGACGCGCTGCGCGACGTGTTGCGCCGCCACGGCTCGGCGGACCGCCCGAGGGTGCTGGTCGTCGACGACGACGCGACGGTGCGCGCCGTCGTCGCCCGCGCGATCACCGATCTGGGATGGTCGGTGGTCGAGGCGGCGAACGGGCGCGAGGGTCTGGAGCGCTTCGCCGAGCACGGTGCCGATCTCGTCCTGCTCGACCTGATGATGCCCGAGATGGACGGGTTCGAGTTCCTGGCCCGCGTCCGCCTCCGCCCCGGCGGCGAGCGCGTCCCGGTGGTCGTGATGACGGCGGCCGAGCTGACCGACGACGACCGTGCGACGCTCAGCAGGGGAGTCGCGACCGTCGTCACCAAGTCGGGCGACTCGGTCGACGACCTGCCGTCGGAGCTGATCGCCGTCGTCCGCCGCGGAGGTCTCGGGACCCGCGATGCCTAGGTTGCTCTACGTCGAGGACAACGACGACAACGTGTTCATGCTCCGCCGTCGACTCGAGCGCCGCGGCTTCGAGGTGCTGGTCGCCGGCGACGGGGAACAGGGCATCGAGATCGCGACGGCCGAGCGACCCGACCTGATCCTCATGGATCTCGGGCTGCCCGGGATCGACGGGTGGGAGACGACGCGTCGGCTGAAGGCGGATCCGACCGTCGCGGCGATCCCGGTGATCGCGCTGTCGGCGCACGCGATGGCGGCCGACCGCGAGTCGGCGCTGGAGGCCGGCTGCGACGACTTCGACACCAAGCCGGTCGACATCGACCGGTTGGGCGCCAAGATCGACACCCAACTCCACCGGGTGCACGATGCTGACGCGACGGCCGGGCGTCCGGCTGCGGCGTCGCCCGAGGAGGGCGAGGGCGACGATGCGGGGCCGTCGGGCGACGGTCCGACGATCCTGGTCGTCGACGACAGCGACGACAACCGGTACACCCTCGTACGCCGACTCCGCCGGCAGGGACACCGGCACGTCATCGAGGTCGCGGACGGGTCGGCGGCCCTCGCCGCGCTGCGCGAGCACGACGTCGACCTCGTCCTGCTCGACATGATGATGCCCGGGATGAGCGGGGAGGACGTGCTCGCCGCCATGAAGCAGGACATGGACCTGCGCGAGCTGCCGGTGATCATGATCTCGGCACTCGACGACCACGACCACGTGGTCCGTTGCCTGGAGCTCGGTGCCGAGGACTACCTGCCCAAACCGTTCGATCCGACCGTGCTGAACGCCCGCGTCAGCGCCTCGCTGGAGAAGCGCCGTCTGCGTCGCGAGCAGGTGGCGTACCTCGAACAGGTGGAGGCCGAGCGCGAACGCGCCGACCGCCTGCTGACCGCGATGGTGCCGACGGGTGCGGTGAACGAGTTGAAGGCGAGCGACACGGTCGTGCCGCGCCGGTTCGAGAACGTCGCGGTCGTGTTCTGCGACATCGTGGGCTTCACCTCGTTCTGCGATCGCACCTCGCCCGAGGAGGTGGTCGGCGGACTCAGCGCCCAGGTGGTCGCGTTCGAGGAGCTCACCGAGCGGTACGGGATGGAGAAGATCAAGACGATCGGTGACGCGTTCATGGCGACGGCCGGCATGTTGCTGGCCGTCGACGCACCGCTCGCGACCGCCGTCGAGTGTGCGTTCGACATGGTCCGGACCGCGCAGTCGATCGAGCCGTTCTGGCAGGTCCGTGTCGGCGTGCACGCCGGTCCGGTGGTCGCGGGCATCACGGGGCGGCAACGGGTCCAGTTCGACCTCTGGGGTGACACCGTCAACCTGGCCGCCCGCATCTGCGACCAGGCCGATCCCGGCTCGGTCGTCGTCGCCGCGTCGTCGTGGCCGTTGCTCCGCAGTCGCTGCGAGGGCCGCAGCCTCGGCCTGGTCGAGTTGAAGGGCAAGGGCCCCGTCGAGCTCGTCGAGTGCCGCCCGCTGCGCTGACCTCGATCGACGCCCCGTCGACGAGCTACAGGTCGCATCGCCCGCCCCGCACCACGATCCTGCTCTTCGTCTCGGCGTGCCCGGGCGCCGAACCGCGGCCGTCGCCGTTCACCGCCTGAGGGTCGACGCAATGAAGGACACGCGCACGTCGACGGTGCCACCCGTCCGTGAACGCACCGAGAGCGGCCAGGCTTGGCCACCGCGGCCGGACCTCCACGCTGGTTGGTCGCGCGGCCGGCTTGGTCCACGATCGGGTCTCTGCGGCGACGCGCTCCATCATCTGGGGGACCAGCTGCGGATGGATGCCCTGGTCGGTTCGCGGTGCTGTGGGGGCTCACCTGGCTCACCGGCCGACGTCGCCGGCCCGACGATCCGCGCCGTCGCCCCCTGGCGGGACCGATCCCCGGTGACACCTCCGGGATCGCGACGCGGCCGATTCCATCGTGCCGCCGAGAGCGTGGCAGCGTCGCCCGCCCGACGGGCACGCCGGGTGCTCGCGTGTCGCGCACGGCCGCGCGCACCTCGCCCCACGACACGCTCACGGCTCCGCCCCCTGACGTAACCTCGCTGCACCATGGCGCCGGTCCCGCTCGAACCCGACCTCGCGGGCCGTGCAGCGCTCGAGGAAGCGGTGTCGGCGTTCGTGCATCACCGTCTCGACTCGGTGAACGACGGTCCGGTGTTCCGCGGCCAGCCCGACCGTGAACTGGTGGAGCGACTGCTGGTGGCACCGTCGGAGGACGGCGTCGACATCGAGGATCTCCTCGGCCGGATCGACCTCGCCATCGACACCGGGTTCGACACGGCGTCGGGGCGGTTCATGTCCTACGTCCCGAGCGGCGCGCTCTACAGCGCAGCCCTCGGCACGTATCTCGGCACGGCGCTGAACCGGTACACGGCAGGGTCACACGCCGCTCCGGGCATGGTCGCCATCGAGGAGTCGGTGATCCGCTGGATGGCGTCGCTCTTCGGGTTGGGCGACGGGGCGGGCGGGATCCTGCTGTCGGGCGGTTCGCTGGCCAACCTGACCGCCATCGTGACGGCCCGCAGCCGGCTCGGAGAGCGTTTCGGCGACGGCGTCGTCTACACCTCCGAGCGCGCCCACCACTCGATCACCAAGGGGGCCCGGATCGCAGGTGTGGCCGGCGATCGGGTCCGGTCGATCCCGACCGACGATCGACTGCGGATGGACCCCGATGCTCTGGACACCGCCGTGCTGTCCGACGTGGCGTCCGGGCTCCGGCCGATGGTGATCGCGGCCACGGCGGGCACGACCGACACCGGAGAGGTCGACCCGCTCGGACGATGTGCCGACCTCGCGGCTGCCCACGGCGCGTGGTTCCACGTCGATGCCGCCTACGGCGGATTCTTCCAGCTCACCGAACGGGGACGGGCCCTCCTTGCCGGGATCGAGCGGGCCGACTCGATCACCGTCGACGCCCACAAG
>CBFCWS010000183.1:0-6705 GCA_965601765.1 uncultured Ilumatobacter sp.
CGGGGCGCTGTGCGGTTGCGGCCGACGCGGCTGCATCGAGGCCTACGCCGGCCGCCGTTCGATGGGGCTGACCGTGCAGGCGATGGTCGAGGCCGGCCGGCCGACCTCGATGCTCGAGATCCAGCAGGAGCTCGGCGCCTCCCGCCCGACGTCCAAGGTCTGGGCAGCCGCGATCGGTCGCGGTGACCCGCTCGCGACCCAGGTCTTCGACGAGGGCATCGAGGCGCTCGGGATCGGCATCGCCTCGGCGATCAACCTGATCGACGTGGAGCTGGTCGTGGTCGGCGGCGGGCTCGTCGAGAAGATGGGGAGCGATCTGACCGACCGCATCGCCGAGGCCGCCGCCCCGCACATGATGCGTCCCAACCCCGGCCTGGCCTGGGTGCCGGCCGTGCTGGGCGACGATTCCGGCGTGGTCGGCGCCGCAGAGCTCGCCCGTGCCGCAGAGCTCGCCCGTGCCGCCGCGACCACCCCCTGACCCCCGCAGCGCGCTGATTCTGTGGCAGCAATCCTGACGCCCGCACACCCGATCACTGCCACAAAATCCCCACACCCCGCCACCAACACTCTGTGGCAGCAATCCTGACGCCCGCACACCCGATCGCTGCCACAAAATCCCCGCACCCACCACCAACACTCTGTGACAGCAATCCTGACGCCCGCACACCCGATCACTGCCACAAAATCCCCGCACCCACCACCAACACTCTGTGACAGCAATCCTGACGCCCGCACACCCGATCACTGCCACAAAATCCCCGCACCCACCACCAACACTCTGTGGCAGCAATCCTGACGCCGGCACACGCGATCGCTGCCACAAAATCCCCCGACCCCGCCACCGACACTCTGTGACAGCAA
The DNA here is from genome assembly GCA_965601765.1 of uncultured Ilumatobacter sp. Taxonomy (GTDB): domain Bacteria; phylum Actinomycetota; class Acidimicrobiia; order Acidimicrobiales; family Ilumatobacteraceae; genus Ilumatobacter. The sequence continues at coordinate 862 of CBFCWS010000183.1, forward strand.
TCCTGACGCCGGCGCACGCGATCGCTGCCACAAAGTCACCCGCGCCGGGGTCGGGTGGCGACGGCGGGGCGGTCAACCGGAGCGCATCGCCAGGCGGCTGAAGGCTCGGACCGCAGCCGGGTAGCGAACGGGCATCGTTCGCACGACCAGATCGAGCAGGTGGGCGTCCGGACCGACGAGGATGCGCTGCTTCCGCCGGGCGATGCCGTCGGCGATGATCGTTGCCGCCCGCTCGGGGGTCGTGGCCGCGGCGCGCTCGAACGCGTCGGGGAGCTCGGTCGGGGCGACACCCTCGAACCCGTCCCGGATCCGACCGTGACGCACGATGCCGGTCTTGATGCCGCCCGGATGGACACGGCTGACGAGCACGCCGGTGTCGGCGAGCTCCTGCTGGAGCGACTCGGTGAACCCGCGCACCGCGAACTTCGCGGCGTTGTAGCCGGACTGCGTCGGAAGGCCGAACATCCCGAACACCGACGAGACGTTGACGATCGCGCCCTCGTCGCGCTCGAGGAGATGAGGGAGGAACGCCTTGGTGCCGTGCACGACCCCCCAGAAGTCGATGTCGATCACCCACTCGAGATCCTCGTAGGAGACGGTCTCGACCAACGAGGCGAGGTTGACGCCGGCGTTGTTGACGATCACGTCGGCCCGCCCGAACTCTTCGATGACCGCTGCGGCGTGGGACTCGACGGCCGACCGATCCGACACGTCGAAGCCGGCGGTCATCACCTTCGTGCCGGCGCCCTCGATCATCCGGGCCGTCTCCGACACGCTCGCTTCGTCCCAGTCGGAGATCGCGACGTGGGCCCCGCGATCGGTCAGCTCGGCGGCGAGCGCCCTCCCGATGCCCGAACCGGCACCGGTGATCACCACCACCCGGTCGAAGAGCTCGTAGGACCGTCGACGGCGCACACCCATCGGCAGACGGTAGCCAACCCGTCGCGACGCGCCACGAGCCGCCGACGCGTCAGACCGACGTCACGTCTCGGTGGCGCCGTGCTCGAACGCCCGCCGGCGCCGGACCCCGGGGGACGACGTGGGCGGTCGGGGCGGCGGCTCCGCGGCCACCTCGAAGGGGTGGTCGACGAGTCCGCCGAGGTGCAACTCGACCAGCCTGACCAGGTGCCCCGGATCGGGGATCATCCGGGCATCGGTGGCGACGCCGACGTTGACCGACCCGGCGTAGCTGAACACGCAGATCCCGAGGGGCTGGTCGCCCGACGTCGGCACCCAACCGAGCACGGAACGGACCGGCGCTCCCGCCAGCTTCATCGGCACCCGCGGCCCGGGGACGTTGCTGAGCTGGCCGATCGTCTTGCCGGCGAAGTACTCGGTCACACCTCGCGCGATCGCCGGCGGGGTCTCGGCGATGACGCGCTGCACGCCGAACGCGACGAGGGGCTCGGCCGAGTGCTTGAGCCGTGTGGTGCGCTCGTGGATCTGCTCGAGCAGCGGCGAGGGGTCGCGGATCCCGAGCGGCATCGACAGCATCACGACGACGAAGTGGTTGCCGAGGTCGGCCGGCAGCTCGGCGTCGACGGGCTGCAACGACACCGGCATCATCCACGACAGGTCGCTCACGTCGTCCACGCCGCGCGACCCGAGGTAGTCGGTCAGCGCGATGGACACACCGGCGACGAGCACGTCGTTGATCGTCACACCGTGCGCCTTGGCGGCGGCGCGGATCCCCGCGAGCGGGATCCCCTCGATCCAGGCGACGGACTTCTCGACACCGGCGCGGCCGCTCCACGCATGGGCGTCGTGCCCGTCGGAGAGCAGCAGCCGACCGATCTCCCGCCACGAGTTGGTCGTCTCGTTGTCGATCGAGGCGATCCCGGTGAGGGCGTCGATCAGGCGGACCGGGTTGCGGACGAGCTGGATGGCGTCGCCGGCATGGTGCTTGAACCCGCGCGGGTTCGTCGTCGAGATGAGGGTGCGCCCGACGGTCGCGACGGCGTCGCGGGCCTGGCTGACGTAGTCGATCGTGTCGGAGACCCCTCGCCCGACGACGTTGCGCACCCGGTCGAGGGGGTGATGGTGCTCGGACCGCTGCAGTCCGACCTTGTCGGGCACCGCCTCTGCGACCGGGTCGCACATCCCGATGAGCAACTGGACGAGCCGGATGCCGTCGCCGATGCCGTGGTGGAAGCGGCTGTAGAGGTAGCCACCCGTCCCGTCGCCGTCGGGCCCGGACAGCAGCTGCATCTCCCACAGCGGATGGGCCCGGTCGAACGGCATCGCGAAGTGCTTCGAGACGTGGGCGCGCACGGCGTCGTCGCCGGCGTCGGCGAGGGTGACGCGCCGCACATGGCGTTCGATCGCGAAGTCGGGGTCGTCCTCCCAGAACCAGTCGCCGTTGCGCTCGACCGGCACCTGGGACAAGACCTCGTACTTGCGGACGATGCGCTCCATCATCAACTCGGTGAACGCGTCGATGGAGGGCAGTTCATCGAACCCGGCCAGGGAGTTGACGTGCATCAGGTTGCGCGGCTGATCCATCAGCAACCAGGTGAGGTCTTCCGGCGCGATGTTCGTTCCCATGCTCGTTCCTCCGGGCGCAGCGGACCCGGCCAGCGTAGGTGGACCCGACCGGCCGCTGCGAAAAGGTGCGCCGGGCGCGCTCAGGCGCCGCGCAGCGCCGCGTCGATGGCCTGGACGGCAGCGACCTCCTGCTCGGACGCCGTGCGGTCGTCCTCCCGGTACGCGGTGGCCACCCGGCGGGCGATCGACCCGACCCACCCCCGGAACCGCTCCGCTTCCACCGGTGTCGCCCGCGCGTCGATCACGGCACGGGCCTCCGAGCAGATCTCGACGGCGTCGACGAGGATCGCGTGCGGGTCGGCCGTGTCGGAACCGGTGAGCCGGGCCAGGTGCCAACGCGGATGATCGTCGACGATGGCGCGGACGAGGCCGGTCTCGTCGGGCGCCGCACGGCCGATCCCGACGACCAGGGTGCGCAGCTCGGTCAGCCCGCCCCAGAGACCGCTCCTCGTCGCGCGGGCGACCGCGAGCCCGGCGACGAGGGGCACCGATCGGATCGCCTCCCACTCGTCCTGGCTGAACGCGCTCTGGTCGGTCATGCTGGCTCCTCGTGAGGCGATCGATTCCGCAGGCGATCAACACTAACGACCGTCCGGTGCCCGGATGACGGCCGTCGACGCCGCCGGTCTCACCACCGACCAGGTCGCGGACCGGGTGGCAGCCGGCCGCGTCAACCGGGCGAGCGGTGGGACCGAGCGCACCGTCGGACAGATCCTGCGGGCGAACCTGTTCACACCGGTCAACACGATCATGGTGACGCTGTTCGTGCTGATCCTCGTCGCCGGCTACCCGCGCGACGGGCTGTTCGTCGGGGTCGTCGTGACCAACGTCGTCATCGGGACGGCGCAGGAGTTGCGCGCCCGCCATGAGCTGCGGCGCCTCGCAGTGCTGAACGCGGCGCCGGTCCGCGTCCGGCGCGACGCCGACACGATCGAGATCGACGCGTCCGACCTCGTCGTCGACGATCTCGTCCTGCTCGGCTCGGGCGAGCAGGTGCCCGCCGACGGTCGCGTGGTGACCAGCGTCGTGATGACCATGGACGAGTCACTGCTGACCGGCGAGTCGGACTCGATCCCGAAGGCGGTCGACGACGAGGTGCGCAGCGGCAGCTTCGTCGCGGCGGGTTCGGGGAGCTTCCGGGTCGAGAAGGTGGGCGACGACTCGTACGCGAACCAGCTCGCGGCGGAGGCCAAGCGCTTCGTCCTGGTCGGCAGCGAGCTGCGCCGGGGCATCGACCGCATCCTGCGGGCACTGATGATCATCATCCCGCCGGTCGCGCTCCTGCTCTGGTTCTCCCTCCTGCAGGCAGAGGACCGCTGGCAGGATGCGCTGCAGGGGACGGTGGCCGCGGCGGTCGCGATGGTGCCCGACGGCCTGGTGCTGCTGACGAGCCTGGCGTTCGTCGCCGGTGTGATCGCGCTCGCGCGACGGCAGGCGCTGGCCAAGGAGCTCGCGACCGTCGAGCTGCTCGCGCGCGTCGACATGCTCTGCCTCGACAAGACCGGCACGATCACGACCGGCGAGATCTCCTTCGCCGACGCCGTGCCGCTCGGCGGGACCGACCCCGATCGGATCCGGTCGGCGCTCGCCGCGCTGGGCCACACCGACCCCGACCCGAACGCGACGATGCGCGCCGTCCGCGACCGGCTGCCCGACTCGACGTGGGAGCGCATCGCGACGCAACCCTTCTCGTCGGCGACCAAGTGGTCGGGGGCCGAGTTCGCCGGCGAGGGTGCCTTCTACCTCGGCGCGGCCGACGTGCTCTTCGCCGGCGACGACACGGCGCTCGAGCTGGTCGATCGGCACACGAGCGAGGGCAGGCGGGTGCTCGGTCTCGCCCACGGCTCCACGCCCCTCGGAACGGATCTCGACCCGGCGCAGACACCGATGGCGGTCGTGCTCTTCGAAGACACGATCCGCCCGAACGCGGTAGAGATCCTGGGCTATTTCGCCGACCAGGGTGTCGCGATCAAGGTCATCAGCGGCGACAGCGTCGACACGGTGGCGGCGGTCGCGCAGCGCGCCGGCGTGCGGCAAGCAGATCGCGCGATCGACGCCCGCGAGCTCCCCGACGCGGACGGCGGGCCCGACCAGCGCGACCGCTTCGTCGACGCGATCGCCTCGACGACCGTGTTCGGCGGAGTGACCCCGCACCAGAAGCGTGCGATGGTCGCGGCGCTCCAGGAACGCGGGCACGTCGTCGCGATGACCGGCGACGGCGTCAACGACGTCCTGGCCCTGAAGGACGCCGACATGGGGATCTCGATGGGCAGCGGCAGCCCCGCCACCCGTGGCGTCGCCCAGCTCGTGCTGATGGACGACCGCTTCTCCACGCTCCCGGTCGTGCTCGCCCAGGGTCGGCGCGTCATCAACAACATCGAGCGGGTCGCCAACCTGTTCGTCACCAAGGCGGTGTACGCCGTGCTGCTGGCCCTGCTCATCGGGATCCAGCAGATCCCGTTCCCGCTGCTGCCGCGCCAGCTCACCCTGATCGGGACGTTCAGCATCGGGGTGCCCGGTGCCTTCCTCGCACTCGCGCCGACCGATGCCCTCGTCAGGCCGGGTTTCCTCGGTCGCGTGTTGCGCTTCTCGATCCCGGCGGGAATGATCGCCGGGTCGGTGACGTGGACGATGTACGCCCTCGCCGAGGCCGACGACGACGTCTCGCTCGAGTCGGCCCGTTCGATCGCCACCATCACGCTGCTGCTGCTCGGGCTGGTGGTGCTCGTGGTCGCCAGCCGCCCGCTGCGGTTGTGGAAGATCGGGCTCGCGGCCGGCATGGCCGGGATGTACACCGTGATCCTGGTGATCGAACCCCTCCGGGAGTTCTTCGCGCTGACCGGTGCGCCCGGCCGGTGGTGGGGATACGTGGCCGTCGCCACCGCGATCGGGGGCACCGCGATCGCGCTGCTGCCGACGGTCATCCGCCACCTCACCGGCGACTCCGACGGCACCGACGCGACATCGCCCGACGGACCGCCGGCCGATCGTCCACCGCACGCGGACCGATGACCGCGCTCGACGTCGTCAGGCGCCGGCTGTACGCCTTCTCGCTGATCGACGAGATCGGGCCGCTGTACGCCGTCTACACGCTGCTCTTCCTCGACAACGGTCTCGGCGCGTCGCAGATCTCGACGGTGTTCGTCATCTGGGCGGCGGTCGCGATCGCGCTCGAGATCCCGAGCGGGGCGATCGCCGACATGGTCGACCGGCGACCGCTGGTGGCCGTCGCGCTCGGCCTGCGCGCCGCCGGGATCGCGGTCTGGCTGATCGAGCCGAGCTACGCGGGCGTGCTCGTCG
>CBFCWS010000184.1:0-6666 GCA_965601765.1 uncultured Ilumatobacter sp.
GGCTGCCGGCTCACCGTCGGCACCCGTGTCGGGTCGGGGCGTGATGACGGTCGCACCCGGATCGTCGGCCGGGGTGGCGGTCGTCGGGGTGGCGGCGGGCGACGCCGCGGTCGCCTGCCCGCCGACCTCCTCGATGCGATCGTCGACCGCCCGCTCGGCGGCGTCGCGCAGCTCCGGTCGGACGACGGCCAACCACGCGGCGACGACGGCACCGACCACGAGCAGGGCGAGCGCGAGCCGCCCGAGCGCACGTCCGGAGACGGTGGGCGGTTGGATGATCATCCCGCGACCGAGCGCCGGCGCGTGCCCGGCCTCTGTGCCCTCCACGCCGAACTCGAGCTGGCGACGCGATCGGCGGAGACGGCCGCCGCGGGTGCGCACCTTGAGCTTGACGAGCTCCGCGCCGCCCGGAGCGATGCCGACCGCCGGCGGGTCGAACGCCCCGTCGATGCGTCCGGTCAGGTCGACGAGGTGCATGCGGCAGTTCGCCATCCCGTTGCCGTGGTTCTCGACCATGCACTCGAACGTCGCGCGGCGGCGCGCCTGCTTGACCGGCTGGATCATCGAGATGCGGCGGTCGTCGAAGGACTCGACGGTGATCGCCGTCTCGGCGGCTGCGGTGATCTCGTTGTCGGTGTGGGCGATCACCTGGACGGCCACCGCCGTCGGCCCCGCGCTGGTCGTCGGCAGCGCCGGTGGCCGGACCTCGATCTCGACCAGGTCCCGGGAGCCGGCGAACACGGTGATCGTCGAGCGGCTCACCTGGAGCCATGCGGCGGTCAAGCCCGCCGGGACCACCGAGTAGCTCTCGGTCGTGTCGCCGGCGTTCTCGACCGCGATCGACATCTTCACGGTCGAGCCGGGCTCGACGCTCACGTCGTCGTTGACGAACCAGACCTGCACGGACACCCCGACGAAGCTACTGGCCGGAGGACCCGGTGGATGGGTCGCCACGCGGTCGTGTCGATGCGTTCGGATCGCCGGTGGCCGGTTGGAGGCCGCCGCCGGCTCGCGCCGTACGATGCGAACATGGCTGATGCCACCCTGGCCGAACCGCCGGACGCGATCGTGCGCACCCGGAGCCCTCGCCGATGACCGGGTTCCCCACGCGCCGTCCTCGCCGCCGCCGGGTCACCGCAGCGATGCGAGACCTCACCGCCGAGACCGAGCTGACGGTCGCCGATCTCGTCGCGCCGCTGTTCGTCAGGGAGGCGATCCCCGATCCGGTCGAGATCGCGTCGCTCCCCGGTCAGTACCAGCACACGATCGACAGCCTCCGCCGTGAGGTCGGTCACCTCGCGAACCTCGGTGTGCGATCGGTGATGCTCTTCGGCGTCCCGGCCCACAAGGACGACGTCGGCTCGGGGGCGAGCGACCCCGACGGCGTCGTGCAGCTCGCCCTCGCCGCGCTCCGGGCCGATCTCGGTGACGACGTCGTCGTGATGGCCGACCTCTGCATCGACGAGTACACCGACCACGGCCACTGTGGTCTGCTCGACGCCGGGGGCGGGGTCGACAACGACGCGACGATCGCCAGGTACGCCGAGATCGCCGTGGCCCAAGCCACCGCCGGCGCGCACGTCGTCGCCCCGAGCGGGATGATGGACGGCCAGGTGGGGGCGATCCGGGCGGCGCTCGACGCCGCCGGCTTCCAGCACGTCGCGATCCTCGCCTATTCCGCCAAGTACGCGAGCGGTCTGTACGGGCCGTTCCGCGACGCGGTCGACGTCACGATCGCAGGTGGAGGTGACCGCAAGGCGTACCAGCAGGACGTGCGCAACATCCGCGAGTCGCTGATCGAGGTCGCCGCCGACCTCGACGAGGGCGCCGACATGGTGATGGTCAAGCTGGCGGTGACGTATCTCGACGTCATCGCCGCCGTGCGGGCTCGCACCGACGTGCCGGTCGCGGCGTACCACGTGTCGGGGGAGTACGCGATGATCGCGGCAGCGGCCGCGAACGGCTGGATCGACTTCGACCAGGTCGCGGTCGAGCAGCTCACCGCAATTCGTCGTGCGGGGGCCGACATCGTGTTGACCTATCTGGCCCGATGGTTCGCCGAGACACAGGAGGCACGACGATGATCCCGACCTGCACGGCGAGATGCGAGGCGATCGGCTGTGATGCGGTCGTCTGCACGGGGGCCGGCCTCGCCTCGAACGTCGAGGCCCACGAGCGGGCGCGACGGGCGATCCCGGGCGGCGTGAACTCCTCGATCCGCGCGTTCAAGTCGGTGGGCGGGACGCCCTACACGGTGGCGTCGGCGTCGGGTGCGACGGTCGTCGACGTCGAGGGCCACGAGTACATCGACCTGGTCCAGAGCTACGGCGCGGTCATCTGCGGTCACGCCCATCCGGCGATCACGGCGGCCGTCGCGACGGCCGCGGCGGGCGGCACCTCGTACGGCGCGCCGACCCCGCGCGAGTTCAAGCTTGCCGAGGCGATCGCCGAGCGGGTGCCTTCGGTCGAGCAGGTCCGGTTCATGAACTCGGGGACGGAGGCGACGAGCACCGCCGTCCGCCTCGCACGGGGCGCCACCGGCCGCGACCGCGTCGTCATCTTCCACGGCAACTTCCACGGCGCCACCGATGCGCTGCTCGCCGCCGGCGGCAGCGGTGTGGCCACGCTCGGACTCCCCGGCACCGCGGGCGTGCCCGACGGCGCGGTCGCCGAGACCATGGTCGTGCCGTACAACCGGGTTCCCGAGCTCGACGAGTCGGTCGCGTGCGTGATGGTCGAACCGGTCGCCGCCAACATGGGGGTCGTCGCCCCGCAGCCCGGGTTCCTCGCGGGGCTGCGCGCCGAGTGCGATCGCGTCGGCGCGCTCCTGGTGTTCGACGAGGTGATCACCGGGTTCCGGCTCGGGCCGGGTGGCGCCCAGGCCATGTACGACGTCCTGCCCGATCTGACGACGTTCGGCAAGGTGATCGGCGGTGGCCTCCCGGTCGGCGCGGTCGGGGGTTCGCGCGACCTGATGGAGACGCTCTCGCCGATCGGCAAGGTGTTCCACGCCGGCACCCTGTCCGGCAATCCGCTGGCCACGGCGGCCGGCCTCGCGGCGCTCGACCAGCTCGACGACGACGTCTACGCCGAGCTCGCGGAGCGTGCCGGACACCTCGCGACGGTGCTCGGGGACGGCTGTGCGGCCGCCGGCTTCCCGGCCACGTTCCCCGTGGTCGGCACGCTGGTCGGGATGGTGTGTGGCGACGTGCCGACCCCGGTCGACTTCGACGGTGCGAAGCGCACCGACGAGGGCGCCTACGCGCACTTCTTCCACGCCATGCTCGCCGAGGGGGTGGCGATGGCCCCCGGCGCCTACGAGGCGATCTTCGTCGGGATGGCGCACACCGGCGAGGTCGTCGACGAGATCGGTCGCCGGGCGCACCGGGCCGCCCTGGCCGCGCTCGCGATGTCGTGATCGGTGCCGGGCGCTAGCGTCTCGGCCACATGCGTGACGTCTTCAGCTGGCGGTTCTTCGCGGCGATCGGCGCGGTGATCGGCCTGTTCGCCCTGATCGCGGCGTTCGTCGACGACGCCGACGACGCCGACGACGAGCGTCCCACCGTCGTCGGACGGTTCGATCCCGCGTCGGCCGACCCGGTCGGTGGCCCCGTCGATCCGTTCGAGGTCCCCCGGCGGATCGATCTCGTCGATCTCGTGTTCGCGATCTCGAACCGTGGGCTCGCGTTCGACGGACTCGGCCGGGCGACCGATGACGCCGAGCTCGTCCTCGACAACCGCCGGAGCCTGCAGGTCGTGGCCGGAACGCCGGGTGTCGACCTCTGTCCGGGTCGGGACGAACTCGCGTCGTGTGCCGTCGTCGCCGATCTGCTCGGTGAGGCGATCGTCTGGTTCGCCCTCGTCCCGATGGGCCCGTCGCGCACCGTCGACCTCCCCGCGATCGACACCCTCGACGACGGCATCGCGACGCTCGTCAACGGCTGGCAGCTGCCGTTCGCGCCGATCCTCGACCGGCGGTGCGAGGACGACGAGTTCGAGTCGTACGCGTCGTTCCGCGAAGCGCTGGGCGACGACTTCGTGTCGGTCTACAGCCTCGACGAGCGACGCCTCGTCGCCGTCCGCTGCCGCGAGCGCGTGGACTACGCCCCGACGACGACCACGACCACGACCACCACCATCCCCTGACGCGACATCTGGGGTCTGGCCCCAGATGTCGCGGATGTCAGCCGGAGGTCACGGCGTGGGCGGCGGCGAGGCCCGAGCGGTAGGCGGCCTCGACGCGCGGGCCGGCGAAGACGTCGCCGGCCAGGGCCAGACGCGCCTCGTGGTCCACCCAGCACGAGTCCGGCCAGGGCACCGACGGCGTGGCGAGTCGCCACCGCTTCACGTGCGCCTCGAGGACGGACGCGTCGCCGAGCCACGGCCGGGCGCGGGCGAGGAGCTCGTCGCGCAGGAAGGCGTCGTCGGCGTCGACGTGTCGCGCACTCCACGGCTGGGTGGCGTGGAAGGTGACCGCGGGCACCGGGCTGATGCCCTTCTGGTGGTTGTCGCCGACGAACCCGAACGGTGCCTCGGGATCGGTCGGGTCGAACTGCACCCCGCCGGGTTCGGGCACCGCGCTCGGGCGGTCGAGGACGACGAGCAGCCCGACGACGGGGTGGTACGGCGTCCGCCACAGCCGCTCCGGCGCACCGTCGTAGCCGCCGGGGGCGAGGATCGCCCAGGTCTGGGAGATCGGACAGGTCGCGACGAGCGCGTCGGCGTGGTGGCGGGCGCCGTCGTCGACGGTGATGTGCCATCGACCCCCGCTGCGGGCGACCTCGAAGATGCGGCTGCCGAGATGGAGCTGCGTACCCTCCGCCAGCCCCGTGGCCAGGTCCTTGGCGAGCGAGTTCATCCCCGACGAACCGATGAAGCGCGGGTGACCGTCGTCGTTCCCGAAGCCACGGCACCAGACCCGCACGAGACCGCGCTGGCGCCAGTCGTCGACCTGGGCTCGGAACTCGTCGTGGCGGACGGTGAAGAACTGGGCGCCGTGGTCGAGGCGGGCGTCGCCGATGCGACGGGTCGCCATCCGGCCGCCGACGGAGCGACCCTTGTCGAACACGACGACCTCCTCGACGCCGGGCTGCGTCCGCAGGGTGCGGGCCGCGGCGAGGCCGGCGAGGCCGGCACCGATGACGGCGACCCGCATCAGCCGGCGCGCTCGGCGACCCCGTCGTCCGAGGCGCTCCGGCGGATCACGCGCTCCGACCGGTCGAGGAAGCTCATCAGCACGCGGTTGAAGGTCGACGCGTGCTCGATCATGAAGCCGTGCGCCGCGCCGCTGATCACGACCAGCTCGGCGGTGTCGATCCGCGCGGCCAGCTCCTCGGAGTCGCCGCGGGGCGTGAGGATGTCCTGGTTGCCGACGATCACGAGGGTCGGGACGTCGATCTGCGACAGGCGATCGGCGAGGCTGTCGTCGATGTCCAGGATCGCGCCGACCTGACCGGCGAAGGCGTGCGGGGGCCGCGACATCGCGAGCGGCCCCATCCAGCCGATCGCAGGTGTGAGCCGGCGGAACGAGCGGGGCCCGATCACCCAGCGGGCGGCCTCGGCCGTCATCGCCCCGATGCCGCGCCGATGCGCGATGTCGGCCCACTCGGCGAGCAGCTCCTCACGCCAGGCGTGGTGCCGGCAGGAGGTGCACGCGAGCGTCAGCGACCTGACCCGCTCCGGGTGTTCGATGGCGATCAACTGCGAGATGACGCCGCCCATCGACGCGCCGACGATGTGGGCGTCCTCGGCGCCGACCTCGTCGAGTACGGCGATCGCGTCGTCGGCCATCTGGGTGAGGGAGTACTGACCCGTCGGCTTGTCGCTCCGTCCGGCGCCCCGGTTGTCGAACGTGATCGTGTGGTACCACGGTGCGAGCGCGAGCCGCTGCATGTTCCAGCCGTGCTTGTCGGCGCCGAGGCCCTGGATCATCAGCACGGGCGGCCCCGAGCGGCGCCCGGTCTGGCGGTAGTGCAGGCGGACGTCGTCGTTGGAACGGACGTAGGGCATCAGCGGACCCCGGCCACGAGCGCGACGAGCCAGTCGATCGGCGTGCCGGTGAGCGACCCGCCGAGTTCGTTCAACATGCCGTCGAGTCGGTCGCGGGTCGCATCGGCGAGCTCGAGCTCGGAGAGCGGGCCCCGCCGCCGGCGCGGTGGGCGTACGGCGGGACCGACGTCGACGCGTGCCTGGCGCCGCCCGGCGGCGGAGATCGTGACCGCGGGATACACCCGCACCTTGGCTGCGATGGCAGCGCCCACCAGGCGGTGGTCGACGAGGCCGCACCGCACGTTGGTGAGCTCGGGTGAGGCGCCGACGACGATGACCTCACCGGCGTTCAACGCGCCGATCAGCTCGTCTTCGAGCGGGAGCAGTGCGCCGAGCCGTTGCAGCACCGGCCCGACCGGCGCGGAGTCGGGTCGGCCGACGAAGCGGACGGGCCGGTCGATCGCGTCGCCGATCGACAGGGCGGCGAACAGCGGGGCGAGCGCGAACCGGCGCGTGTTGACGATGACGAGCGCCCCGGCGCGCTCGGGCAGATGGGTGGCCCCGCCGACCGAGATCGTCCAACGCAGCCGGCTGAGGGCCCACACGCGACTGACGAACCCGTCGTCGCGACCCCAGTCGTCGACGACGCCGGACGGTTCCTCCGACAGACGTCGTCCG
>CBFCWS010000185.1:0-6655 GCA_965601765.1 uncultured Ilumatobacter sp.
GAGTCCGACAACACCCCGCACGACGGGCCGACCAGGAGACCACGATGCACCATTTCCCCGACACCACCACCGCCGGTGCCACACACGAGCGCACGGCGACGACCGCCCACGAGCACCAGGTCGGCACCGCCCACTTCGACGTCGTCGTCGTCGGCGCACGGGCGGCCGGCGCAGGAACCGCGATGTTGCTCGCACGCCGCGGATTGAGCGTGCTCGCGGTCGATCGGTCCGCATACGGCAGCGACACGCTGTCGACCCACTCGCTCGCCCGGGTCGGCGTGCTCCAGCTCAGCCGCTGGGGCCTGCTCGACCGCCTGCGGGATGCGGGCACGCCGACGACCAACAGTGTCGTCTTCCACTACGGGGACGAGCCGACGGTCCTCGACGTGTCGGCACCCGGCGACGTCGACGGGCTCTACTCGCCGCGCCGAACGGTGCTCGACCGGATCCTCGTCGACGCCGCCCGCGAGAGCGGTGCCAGCGTGCTCCACGGCGTGTCCGTCGCGGACCTCACGACCGACGCGACGGGCCGGGTGAACGGGATCACCGCCGACATCGACGGCACGCGGTGCCACATCGGTGCCACCTGGGTGATCGGCGCCGACGGCGTCAGGTCGCGCGTGGCCCGTTCGGTGGACGCCGAGACGACGCACCTGGAAACCGCCGCATCGGCCGTGATCTACGGCTACTGGAAGGGCGTCCGCAGCGACCGGATCCACAACATGTTCGAACGGCGGGGCCGGGCGGTCGGTGTGATCCCGACGAACGACGGCGAGACGTGCGTCTGGGTCGCGATGACCCAGGACGAGTTCACGAATCGCGCTCGCGGCCGCGTCGAGGCCACCTACCACGACGAGATCGGATCGTTCGCCGGGCTGAGGCCACTGCTCCACGGGGCCGAGTTCGTCGGCGGCATCCGCGGGTTCGCGGGCGTGCCGGGCCATCTGCGCCAGGCGTACGGGCGGGGTTGGGCGCTCGTCGGCGACGCCGGGTACTTCAAGGATCCGGTCAGCGCACACGGCATCACCGATGCCTTCACCAGCGCCGAGCTGCTCGCCGACGCGATCGCCGAGGCACACGAGGGTGGCGACGAGATGGCGGCGTTGGAGCGCTACCGCTTCCACCGCGACGAGGGCGCCGCAGAGGTGATGCCCCCGATCGCCGAGCTGGCGGCGCTCGACCTCGAGCCGGAGCAGGCCAAGGAAACGTTCCGCCGCTTCAGCCAGGCGCTGCGTGCGGAGTGGATCCGGGTATCCGCCCGGGACGCCGTTCCGGCGTGACCCGATCGCCGACGTCGGCCCCCCTACCGGCGCTCGGCGACGGGCCCGGCGCGACTATCGGGCGCGGAAGCCGTCGATCATGAGGTCGGCGAGCTGCGCGACCTGTTCGGTCAGCACGACCGGGAGCTCACCCTGCATCTCGGCCACCTCGGCGCGCAGCGGGCTCAGCTCGACGAGGCCGTGCATGAGCGACCACGCCAGCGTGGCGGCGAGCTCGACGTCGAGATCGGGGTTGTACTGGTCACGGATCGCCTCGATCGCGAGCACGAGTTGGGTGAAGGCGCGATCTCCGCACTCGTGGAGCGCCGCGTCGGCGGGCGAGTGGTAGGTCGCATCGACCATGACCGCGTAGTGGCCGGGGTAGGTGAGGGCGGTCGTCACGTAGGCGACGCCGAGGGCGCGGAGGAGGTCGCGGGCGTCGGTCCGGCCCTCGGCCGCCTCGGTGAGGGCGTCGGCGAGGTACTCGAACCCCTCGACGGAGACCGCGGTGAGCAGTCCGAGGGAATCGCCGAAGTGGTGAGCCGGCGCGGCGTGGGAGACGCCGGCGCGGCGCGCGACCTCGCGGAGGCTGAACCCCCGTGGTCCGGCCTCGGCGACGAGTTCCGCCGTCGCGGCACGCAGGGCCGCCGGGAGGTCTCCGTGGTGGTAGGTGTCGGACATCGCAACCTCATCTTACCATCGTCAAGGTTTGGGTTGACAATGGCAAGATCCATCTTTACAATGTCATCTTGTCAGTGTCAAGCACTCCCGAAAGCGACTCGACCCGATGAAGAACCCAACGTCCCCTCCCACCTCCCGAACGACCAGAGTGGTCGATTCCCTCTTCACCCACCTCGGCCGCACGCTGGCGGCGGTCGGGGCGATCACCGCCCTGCTCGTCGTCCCGTTCCTGACGATGGCGCCGACCGAGACGGCGAGCACCGAGCCGTCGGGCGACGTGTTCGTCGCCCGCGACGCGGTCGACGACCGGTTCGCATCGAGCGTGCGCGGCGTGTTCTTCATCGTCGAGGACGAGGACGGCGACATCCTCCGGGCCGAACCGCTCACCGAGCTGTTCGCGGCGCAGCAGCGCCTGCGGCAGGACCCCGACCTCGGCCCGACGCTGTTCTCCTACTTCGAGGTCGAGGCGACGACCGACGTCGTCGGCGTGCTCAGCCTGGCCGACCTGGTCGACGCCGAGCTGCAGGCGACCGAGGGCATCGGTCTCGCCGAGGCGACCGACGCACAGGTCAAGACGGCCGGCGCGGCCCTGATCGAGCGGTACGGCGAGACCTCGGACGTGCTGTCGCTCTCCACGCAGGCGACCCGGGACGCCGACGGCGACTGGATCGTGCCGGCCGTGTCACCCGTCGTGCTCGCCGACGACGACGTCCTCGGCTTCGGGGCGACATCGGTCAACTTCGGCACCGACACCGACGGCGAGGAGTACGACCGCGAGATCCAGGAGGTGCTCCGCACCGCCGAGGGGCTCCAGGTCAACGGCGTCGCGATCGACGTCAACCTCACGAGCGAGGAGCAGGGCGCGGTCGCCGGTCCGTTCATCGGCTTCACGATCCTGGCGGTGCTGGTGATGGTCGGCCTCACCTTCCGCAGCTACTGGGTGCTCGCCGTCGTGAGCGCCGCGTTCATCGGCCTCATGGTGTGGCTGAAGGGGATCACCAACCTGATCGGGCTGGAGGACGATCTCGTGCTCTCGCTGATCGTGCCGATCGCGATGATCTCGTTCGGTGTCGACTTCGCCTTCCACGCCGTCGGCCGCTACCGCGAGGAGCGTGCCGAGGGAATGTCGGCCGCACCGGCGATCGTCACCGGTCTGGCGGCGGTCTCGGGCGCGCTGCTCCTCGCACTCGTCTCCGACACGATGGCGTTCCTCGCCAACGTGACGTCGGGCATCGAGTCGATCGTCCAGTTCGGGATCGGGGCCGCGGTCGCTCTCGCGTCGGCCTACGTGCTGCTCGGTGTGATCACGCCGCTCGTCGTCGCCCGGATCGAGGCCGACGTCCCACCGCCGACGCCCGGGCGCCGGGCGACGGTGCTGCGGGTCGCCGGTGCGTTCGGCGCCGCCGCCATGGCGATGGGGTCGGTCCTGTTGATGGTGTTCCTCCTCCCCTGGCTGGGCACGGTGCTCGGTGCGCTGACGATCCTGGCGACCGTCGTCGCCCCCTACCTGCGCCAGCGGCGCCGCCGTGGCGACGGCGTGGCGGTCGGCGAGCTGCCGGTCGCCGACGGCGGACACGGCCTGGCGCAGCCGGTCGGTCGTGCGATCAGCGCCGTGGCCCGTCGCCCCCGGGTCGTCGTCGCCGGTGCGTTGGCGGTCACCGCCGGTGCCGCCGTCCTGGCGGTGCAGGTGCCCGCAGAGTTCGACGTCGAGGACTTCTTCTCGTCCGACACCGACTTCGTGATCGGCCTCGACCAGCTCGACGAGCACGTCGGCGATCGCGGTGGCGAGCCCGCCATCCTCTACGTCGAGGGCGATCTGGCCGACCCGGCCGACCTGGCGCAGCTCCGGGACCGCCTGGACGAGGTCCGGGCCCTCGACACCCCGTCGTTCGGGCGGACCGACGACGGCGACGTCAGCATCGAGGGCGGCCTGTTCGAGGTCTTCGACGCCGCCTGGGAGTCGCCGGCGATGATCGCCATCGTCGCCGACCAGACCGGTGTCGCGATCACCGACACCGACGGCGACGGCATCCCCGACACGGCCGAGCAGGTCGAGGCGCTCGTCGCGGTGGCGTCCGAGACCGGGGTCCCCTTCGACGCCGAACGTTCGATCCTCACCCCCGACGAGGTCACCACCGCGGTCAGCTTCGACGGGCCCGTGGCGGCGACGGTGTTCGAGCTCGGGCTGGTCGACAGCCGGGCCCAGGAGTCGGTCGCCGCCGCGAAGGACGACCTCGGCCCGATCGCCGCGGCGATCTCGGACGACCTCGACGGCTCGTTCGTGCAGGTGACCGGCGGCCCGTTCGTCCGGGAGGCGTCGCTCGAGGGCACCAACCGTGCGCTGCAGGTGTCGCTGCCGGTGGCGGTCATCCTGTGCCTGATCGTGGCGACGACGTTCCTGCGCTCGATCCGCTACGGCCTGGCGAGCATCGTGCCGATCCTGATGGTCGTCGCCTGGCTGTACGCCTTCATGGAGCTCGCCGGCTACGCGATCAACCTGGTCACCGCCACGATCGCAGCGGTGTCGATCGGCATCGGGATCGACTTCGCCATCCACTTCATCGCCCGCTACCGCGAGGAGCTTGGCCGCACCGGGAACCGTCGGTCGGCGGTCGCCGCCACCGGCGAGGGAACCGGCGTCGCGCTGCTCGCCTCGGCGGCCAGCTCGGCGGTCGGGTTCGGGATCCTGGCGCTCGCCCCGATGCCGCTGTTCGCCGCCTACGGGCTGCTGACCGCCCTGATGATCGTCATGGCGCTCGTCGCCACCCTCGTCGTGCTGCCGAGCCTGCTGACGCTCATCACCAGCGATCGCCGAGCGGCACAGGTCGCGTCGTAGGACACCTGCGACGCGATTCGGGAGCGGAGCCGCACCTCGCAACCCGGCGGGGTGCGGCTCTCGCACTCCGCGCCACGCTCGATCGGGAACAAAACGTGCCGAACGAGGTTCGACTGGGTATCCCCCTCTCGGAAGCAGATCGATGACCCCCTCCACGTCTCGCCAGCACACCTCCGAAGCGCGCACCGAGCGCCGTGACGGTGTCGTCGTCGTCGGCGGCGGGTATGCCGGGCTCCACGCGGTGCGCGCCGCCGAGCAGCGCGGCGTCGGCGTCACGCTGATCGACCGTTCCGGCAACCACGACTTCGTCACCCGGCTGGCCGCGGTCGCCGGTGGCGCCGCTCCAGTCGGCGACGCCCGCCAGCCGCTCGAACGCTTCGCCGACGCCGTCGAGATCGGATCGCTCGCCGCCGTCGAGGACGGTGCGGTCGTGCTCGCCGACGGCCGCCGGATCGAGGCCGACGCCGTCGTGATCACCGCCGGTGCCGAGCCGTCCCGGCCGCCGATCGACGGCCTCGAGCACGCCGCCACGTTGCGGACGAGCGACGACGCCCTCGCACTGCGCACGGCGATCGCCGGGGCACCGTCGGTGGTGATCGTCGGGGGTGGGGCGACCGGTGTGCAGCTCGCCGGTGCGATCGCCGATGCCCGTCCCGACGTGCGCGTGAATCTCGTCGAGATCGACGAGGGTCTCCTGCCGGGCCTGCCCGCAGGTCTCGGGGAGGGTGCCGCGCGCATCCTGACCGACCGCGGTGTCGAGCTGCTGCTCGGCCGCTCGGCGGATCGCATCACGCCCGACGGGATCGAGATCGATGGCGAGTTCCTCGAGGGTCTCGTCGTCTGGGCCGGCGGGTTCACGGCCGACGCCGAGCGACTGGGTGTCCACACCGACGACGGCCGGATCGTCGTCGACGCCGATCTGCGCGTGGCCGGCATGGAGCGCACCTTCGCAGCCGGCGACATCGCCGCCCACGTCGACCGGCGCGGCGGCGAGCTGCCGATGTCGGCGCAGATCGCCGTCCGGGCCGGGACCGCAGCCGGCCGCAACGCGGCGCGCGTCGTCCGGGGCGAGCCGACGACGGCGGTCCCGCTCGGTCAGATGGGTTGGGTGTTCGACCTGTCGGGACGGCGCGGGTTGGCACAGCTCGGTCCCTTCGAGCTGTCGCACCCGTTCACCGATCTGATCCCGCCGCTGCTCCACGACGCGATCGACCTCAAGAACCTGCTCGAGATCGGCGGCGTGGGAGCCCTCCGCTACGCACCCGAACCCGTCCGGGCGCTGTTCCGGCTCCTTCCACCGCTGGGTACGGACTCGCCCTCGTTCGCGGCGAGTTGACCCGACCGTCGCCGCTCCTCCACCGTTGACCTCATCCAACGCTCACCACATCAGGGAGACAGCCATGCAAGCCAGCCGCACACCGACGATCGACATCGGCATCGAGGAGGCCGACCGCCTCACCATCGCGACCGAACTCGGCCGTGTCCTCGCCGACACCTACACGCTGTACCTGAAGACGCACAACTACCACTGGAACGTCACCGGGCCGATGTTCAACACGCTCCACCTGATGTTCGAGGAGCAGTACAACGAGCTGTGGGTGGCGGTCGACCTGATCGCCGAGCGGATCCGCTCGCTCGGTGAGTTCGCGCCGGGGACCTACGCCCAGTTCACCGCGCTGACCACGCTCGAAGAAGCCGACGGTGTGCCGTCGGCCGAGCAGATGCTGGCCGACCTCGTCACCGGCCACGAGGCCGTCGCGCGGACCGCCCGGACCGCCTTCGCCGCGGCCGACGCCGCCGGCGACCAGTCGACCGCCGATCTGCTCACCCAGCGCCTCCAGGTCCACGAGAAGACCGCCTGGATGCTCCGATCCATGCT
>CBFCWS010000186.1:0-6646 GCA_965601765.1 uncultured Ilumatobacter sp.
GCCGAGCTCGAGATCCACCCGCAGCTGACCGAGTCGCTGCGCCACGGCATGACGACGTGCCTGATCGGGTCGTGCGGGCTGTCGCTCGTGGTCGGCGAACCGGAGGACATGGCCGACACGTTCTGTCGCGTCGAGGGCATCCCGCGCGATCTGGTCCTCCCGCTGCTCGAAGACGTCGTCGACTGGACGTCGCCGGCCGAGTACGCCGATCACCTGTCGTCGCTCCCGCTCGGTCCCAACGTCGTCGCCATGCTCGGCCACTCGACGGCCCGCGCCCACGTGATGGGTCTCGGACGCAGCCTCGACGCGGACGTCGACCCGACCGACGACGAGTTGCGGACGATGGGGCGTCTCGTCGACGAGTCGCTCGACGCCGGGCTGCTCGGGCTGTCGGTGAACCTCCTGCCGTGGGACAAGATGGGCGGTCACCGCTACCGCAGCCGCCCGACGCCGTCGGTGTTCGCGAGCTTCGCGGAGTACCGCCGCCTGGCGAACGTCGTGCGCGGGCGAGACGGCGTGTTCCAGGCGCTGCCCAACCTCCAGACCCGCTGGAGCATCGGCCCGCTGCTCGACTTCAGCCGTCCCCGCAACGGCCGTGCGCTGCGCACGTCGCTGTTGACGATGATGGACGCGGCACCGGCGATGGGTGCGTATCGCGTCGTCGGCGCGGCGGCGAACCTCTACAACCGACGGCTCGGTGCCAACATCCGCTTCCAGGCGCTCCCCACGCCGTTCGACGTGTTCACCGACGGCATCGAGAACCCGGTGTTCGAGGAGTTCGGTGCGGGTACCGAGGCCCTCCACGTCGAGGACCTCGGCGACCGGCGACGCCTGATGGCGACGCCCGCCTACCGCAAGGCGTTCCGCAAGCAGTGGAAGAACGTGATCGCTCCCCGTGCGTACCATCGCGACCTCGCCGAGGCGCGCATCGTGTCGTGTCCGGATCCCGGCCTCGACGGCCGCACCTTCGCCGACGTCGCGGTCGAGCGCGGCGTCGATCCGCTCGAGCTGTTCCTCGATCTCCAGGTCGAGCACGGCAACGACCTGCGGTGGTACTCCGTCGTCGCCAACTCGAACACCGAGAACCTCGAGTGGATCACCGCCCACCCGGCGGCGATGATGGGTTTCTCGGACGCCGGAGCGCACCTGCGCAACATGGCGTTCTACAACTTCCCACTCCGGATGCTGAAGCGCGTCCGCGACGCGGAGCGCGCCGGGCGGCCGTTCATGACGGTCGAGCACGCGGTCCACAAGCTGACCGCCGACATCGCCGACTTCCATCGCATCGACGCGGGTCGTCTCGTCGAGGGCGCCCGAGCCGACATCGTCGTCGTCGACCCCGACCGGCTCGACGGCTCGGTCGAGGACACCCACGAGGCTGCGATGCCCGGGTTCCCCGACCTGCGCCGCGTGGTGCGCCGCAACGACGAGACGGTGCGGGCCGTGCTCGTCAACGGCAACGTGGCATGGACCCCCGACGGCACGTCGGCCGACCTCGGCGTCGCGAAGCGCTACGGGTCGTTCATCGGCGCCGACGCCGCGTGACGCATTGCGGCCGGGCGGGCCCGGTGGGTTGCGATCAGCGGGCGACACCGGACATGACGACGGCGACGTCCTGGTGCGGGTCGAGTTCGTCGCGGACGGCGAGCAGGCCGGCGAGCCCGGCCGTGCCGGTCGGGCTCGCGTCGAACCCGGCCGCCGCCGCCAGCTCGTGGGCGGCGACGATGTCGCGCTCCGCTGCGACGATCGGTCGCCCGCCGCTCGCCCGCATCGCGCGCGCCACGGCCACCCAGTCGTAGGTCTCGTCGTCGAGGATCCCGTCGGCGAGCGATGCCGGCCGGTCCCACGTCCGCATCGCCCGGGACCACACCACGGCGGGGTCGTCGTCGGGGGTGAGCCGGTGCCAGGCGGCGGCGAGCGGTGCGCACCCCTCGGCCTGGACGGTGTCGAGCCGTGTGTGCGATCCGAGACCGGCGGCGACGCAGGCGGCGAAGGCTCCGCCGCCGACCTGGACGACCATCCGGTCGAGGTCGACGCCGGCGGTGCGGGCGGCGTCGGCGATCTCCCACCCGATCGTGCGGCCGCTGTCGAGGCACCAGGCGTTCTCGGGGCCCTGGACCGTGAACGGGATCGCTCCGTCGGCGACCGCCTCGCGGAAGCGGTGGATCGCCGGGTCGCCCGGCGGGTCGGCGGCGCGTCGTTCGCTGCGATGGACCCGCGCGCCGAGGTCGTCGAGTTCACCGCCGAACACATCGCCCATCCAGGTCGGTACGTAGACGTCGATCGGCCACTCGACGCGCCGCGCCAGCGTGGCGGCGGCGAGCGCGGCGTTCCCGCACGACGCGATCGCGAGCGGTGGACGAGCCGGGAGCAGCCCGACGTGTTCGGCCACGAGCAGATGGGCCAGGGTGCTGACCAGGTGGCGGGCCTTGTGCGATCCGGCCACCTGCCCGGTCTCGTCCTTCACCCAGACGTGCGCACCCACCTCGTCGCTGAGGCGGTCGGACCGGGCGAACGGGGTGACGACGAAGTCGTCGACCACCGGCTCGATCAGCTCGCCGAGCCGGCCGACGTCGACGCCGACGTGGGCGGCGAAGGCGGTGACCGAGAGTCGGTCGAGGTAGCGGTCGAACGGGTTCTGGCCCTCGGTCGGGGCGGGTTCGCGACCGGCGGTCACGAGGTGCAGCACGTGGTACGGGTCGTCGGCCGTCCGGTTCGGGCAGCTGAACACCAGCGGGGTGTCGATGTCGACGAGGGTCCCGCACACGGCGCACCGCCACCCCACGACCATGCGCGGGAGGCTACCGAGCGGGATGACCCACGGGGGCGGTGGCGCGGGTCCGTCTCCGGGCTGGTGCCGTCACTCCGGATCGGAGGCGAGGACCGAGTACAGCTCGCTCTTCGTGTGCCGCAGCGTCGCGGCTGCGGCCGCTCGCTGCTCGGCGGTCCCGAACCGTGCGATCTGGCGGAGCTGCCCGGCGATCTCGGCCATCAGGCCGCGCAGCTCACCGCCGGGCCGCTCGCGGTGCTCGTCCCAGGGTGCCGGGGCGTCGGGATCCCGGCCGGCGAGACGCTCCCGGCCGGCGTCGGTGATCTCGTACCGTCGGCGTCCGTCGTCGGCGTCGCTGCCCGAGATCAGCCCGCGCTCCTCCATCTTGGCGAGTGCCGGGTAGATCGAACCGGCGCTCGGGCGCCAGTGACCCCCGCTGCGCTGCTCGATCTCGTTGATGATTTCGTAGCCGTGCAGCGGGCCGTCGGCGAGGACCAGGAGCGCGGCCTCGGCGACGATGCCCCGGCGTGCCCGGCGGGGTCCGTGACCGTGTCCCGGTCGGTGTGCGTCGTGGTGTCGATGGTGCATGCGGAGCCTCATCGCTCGGACTGCTCGTGCCGGTCGTGATCCGGCTCGTGATGTGGTCGGTGATGTGGTCGGTGACGTGCTCCGTGATCGGTGGGTCATGCATCGGTCCTCTGTGTCGTCGGTCGGCGCTCGTCGCCGCCCTCGGAGTAACGATATATCGCGATAGCTCTTATGGCAACCCGGGACGCGGGAGCGAGCGGCCGCGAGGCGGAGACCTACACTGCGCTCCCGTGCCCCGCGATCGACACCTTCCCGGCCCGTCGGATCCGTCGACGCGCCGATGAGCGCCGGCGACCTCCCGGTCGTCGGATGGCGCGAGTGGGTGGCGGTCCCGGCCTGGGGCATCACCGCGATCAAGGCCAAGGTCGACACCGGCGCCCGGACGTCGGCGCTCCATGCGTTCGACCTCCACGAGGTCGACATCGACGGCACGATGAACGCTCGCTTCGAGGTCCACCCCTGGCAGCGATCGGCGCGCGACCCCGTCGAGGTGACCACCCCGATCGTCGACCAGCGGGCGGTGACCAGCTCGACGGGCACCAGCCGCGTGCGGCCGGTCGTCATGGTGCCGATCGAGGTCGCCGGGCGGTTGCACACGATCGAGGTCACCCTCACCCGCCGCGACGACATGGGGTTCCGCATGCTGCTCGGTCGGCAGGCGATCCGCAGACGGTTCCTCGTCGACCCGGGGCGCTCCTATCTCGGCGGTCGACCCGACCGCGCGACGATCAGGAGGAATCGAGCGCGATGATCCTCCGACGGTCGGCGTTCGACATCGCCGACATCACCGTGCGCGCCGGGCGGCAGGCGACCGGCGCCCTGCCGGTCGTCCGGCTGGTGACCGGCAACCAGGTGTCGTTGCCGCTGCGCATCCTGCACGGGCGGACCGACGGACCGACCATCTGGTTGAGCGCCGCCGTCCACGGCGACGAGATCGCCGGTGTCGAGATCATCCGGGCGGCACTCGACCGGGTCGATCCCCGGGCGCTGGCCGGCACGATCATCGCGGTGCCGATCGTCAACGTCCACGGCTTCCTCAACGGCGACCGGTACCTCCCCGACCGGCGCGACCTCAACCGGTCGTTCCCCGGCTCGCCGAAGGGCTCGCTCGCGTCACGGCTCGCCCACCTCTTCCTCAGCGAGATCGTCGCACGGTGCGACGTCGGCCTCGATCTCCACACCGGCTCCGACCATCGCGTCAACCTGCCGCACATCCGCGCCGACCTCGACGACCCGACGACCCGGATGCTGGCGTTCGCGTTCGGGGCACCGGTCGCGATGCACGCCAGACTCCGCGACGGCTCGCTGCGCGCCGCGGCGGTCGACCGCGGCGCGACGATGCTGCTGTACGAGGGTGGCGAGGCGTGGCGATTCGACCGGCCGGCGATCGACGCCGGCGTGGCCGGCATCACGAACGTGCTCGCCTCGCTCGGCATGTACGGATCCGCGGACGCGGGCGGATCGCCATCCGACTCGGCGGTCGAGTGTCGCTCGTCGAGCTGGCTTCGGACCCGCCGGAGCGGGATCGCCGACCTGACCGTCGCACTCGGCGACCGGGTCGTGCCGCGCCAGCGCATCGCAGTTGTCCGCGACTCGGTCGGGCGGACCGTCGCCACCGTCAACGCCCGCAACGCCGGGATCGTCATCGGGCACACCCAACACCCCCTCGTCAACCAGGGCGACGCCGTCGCTCACATCGCCGTCCCCCTCCCTGACGAAACGGAGGCCCCGTGAAGCTCGCCATCCTCAGCCGGTCCCCTGGCTCATACAGCACGAGCCGGCTCAAGCAGGCCGCGCTCGACCGCGGCCACCAGTGCAAGGTGCTCAACACCCTGCGCTTCGCGATCGACCTGTCCTCGGAGGAGCCCGACCTCCAGTTCCGCGGCAAGCAGCTCAGCGAGTACGACGCGATCATCCCCCGGATCGGCGCGTCGATCACCTACTTCGGCACCGCGGTCGTCCGCCAGTTCGAGCAGATGGACGTCTACACGCCGAACACGTCGACCGGGATCTGGAACTCGCGCGACAAGCTGCGGGCGATCCAGATCCTCTCCCGTCACGACATCGGCATCCCGGCGACGGCCTTCGTACGCGACCGGGCCGACGTGCTGCCGGCGATCGAGCGCATCGGTGGCGCCCCGGTCGTGATCAAGCTGCTCGAGGGCACGCAGGGCATCGGGGTGATCCTCGCACCCGAGATCAAGGTCGCGGAGGCGATCATCGAGACGCTCCAGAGCGCCAAGCAGAACGTCCTGCTCCAGCAGTTCGTCGCCGAGAGCCGGGGCACCGACGTCCGCGCGCTGGTGGTCGGCGACCGCGTGGTCGCCGCGATGCGGCGCCGTGCAGCGGGCGACGAGTTCCGCTCCAACGTGCATCGGGGCGGCAGCGTCGAAGCCGTCGAGATGACCCCCGAGTACGAACGGACCGCGGTCCGGGCCGCCCAGATCATGGGGCTGCGGGTAGCGGGCGTCGACATGCTCGAGGGCCACGACGGTCCGCTGGTCATGGAGGTCAACTCCTCGCCGGGACTGGAGGGGATCGAACGTGCGACCGAGCTCGACATCGCCGGTGCGATCATCGACCACGTGGCGAACCAGGTCGCGTTCCCCGAGCTCGACGTCCGGCAGCGCCTGACGGTGAGCACGGGGTACGGCGTCGCCGAGCTGCACGTCCGCGACGACGCCGTGTTCATCGGCCAGACGATCGCCGAGGCCGGGCTGCGCGAGCGCGACATCACCGTGCTCTCGCTCCATCGCGGCACCGACGTCATCCCCAATCCGCGCATGTCGCGCAAGCTCGAGGCGAACGACCGCCTGCTCTGCTTCGGCAAGCTCGACGAGATGCGCGACATGATCCCGGCCCGCCGCAAGCGGCGCGCCCGCGTCCGCAAGCTCCCGCCCGAGACGGTCGAGGAGCTCGCCGGCGAGTAGTCGCGCAGGCGGTCGGCTCCGCCCCGGTCGCGACGCGGCGGCGATGCCGCGTTCACACGACGACCACCCGCCGCTACCGTGATCCGACATGCGGATCGCGGGGTTGGGGCTGGCAGCGGCACTGCTCGTCCCGGCGTGCAGCTCCGGACTGCCCTCGGTCGAGGCGAACGACGATTCCCCGTCCACCCGGTCGGCAGCCACGAGCCCGGCGACGGTGGCACCGACGACGTCGGTGGCGCCTCCACCGGCGACGACGACCACGGCACTCCCGACGACGACCAGCACCACCACGACCACCACGACGCTCCCTCCGACCACGACGTCCAGCACCACGACCACGACCACGACCACGACGACC
>CBFCWS010000187.1:0-6616 GCA_965601765.1 uncultured Ilumatobacter sp.
CTGCCGGCCGACACCGCGTCGAGGACGTCGGGGACCGTGCGGTAGGCGGTCAGCTCACCGTTCGCGAGGTCGGGTTGCGACCGGACCGCCTGCTCGGTGAACGTCCCGAACGGACCGAAGAATGCGACGCTGGGCTCGGACACGGGACGTGATCCTACGGCGCTCCCGGAGGTCCGCCCCGACCGCCGCGTCGAAGCGGCCGGGTCAGGCGAGCGCAGCGTCGACCGCGGCGGTGATCGCGTCGGCGCCCACGGCGCCCGACCACCGATCGACGACGACGCCGTCGCCGTCGATCACGACGATGGACGGGAACCCCGACACGCCGTACGCGGATGCTGCGGTCCAGGACTGGGCCTCGACGTCGATGCCGTCGAGCATCCAGTCGTAGGGCCACCCCTTCTCGGCGAGCCATTCGCCCGGCGGGTAGTTGGGCGCGGTCGGCTCGGAGGCGGTCGCTACCCCGACGACGCGCAGATCGTCCGGGAAGCGTCCCTGCGCCCCGAGCTCGTTGAGGACGGGCACCTCCTCGTTGCAGTGGTTGCACCAGTGGGCCAGGAACACGACCATCGTCGGCCCCGTCGTCGCGGCGTCGATGCGGACCGGCTCGCCGTCGGCGTCGAGCCCGACGACGGTCGGCGCCTGGAGCCCGATCGCCGGATCGGGCCCGCTCACGTCGGGATACCCGGGGAGGGGGTCGCCCGTGACCTCGACCGGCCCGACCGCGGGCAGGTACTCCTCCGGGAGGTCGGCCGGCACGGTCGCCGACGGCGGGTCGACGGCGCCCTCGTCGGTGTTCACCGCCGCGATCGGCGGGGAGTCGTCCTGGAGGACGGCGAGGTCGGGCTCGTCGTCGCCACAAGCGACCAGGACGAGTGCGGCTGCGACCAAAGCGGCGACGGGACGAATCATGAGAGCTCCTCTCGCGGGAACGACAGCGTATTGACGACGATGACGAAGGCGAACGCTGCCAGCGCCGAGAAGGCCATGGTGACGAAGCCGAACTCCTCGTACCAGACCGCCGAGCACGGCGGTCCGAACAGCGAGCACGCCTCGTTGTCCTGGAGGACACCACGCTCGATCAGGAAGTGGTAGGTGGCGATGACGAGCCCGATCGCCGCCATCGGGACCATGTACCAACGAGCGTCGCGGTCACGGCGCACGAGGGCGATCACCGCGACGAGTGCGATCGGGTACATCGCGATGCGTTGGAACCAGCACAGCCGGCACGGCACGTAGTCGGCGATCTCCGAGAAATAGAGGCTCCCGAGCGTCGCGACGCCGGCGACCGCGGCGGTCCAACTCGTCCGGTGGCGCGTGAACCACCGACCGACCGACCCGATGCGCGGCACCCGCGATGCGAGGAGTCGAGCGACGATCAGGGCGAGGGCGCCGACGACCGTCACGAGCGCGAGGACCGCGCTCGACCACTCCACGGCATCGACCATCGTCACAGTATGCAGCCACGGTCCTCTCGACCGGCCGCGAGCGGACCGATGATCTCAGGGACCTCACAGCACCGGGTGCGGTCGCGGATCCGCGGTGCGATCCGATCCTCGCGCGGGCCTCGGCGGACCCGGTCGGGAGCAACGACCGATCCTCGAAGTCGCCGGGCGGTAGGGTGCTCGGCATGCAGGAGTTCTCCTCGATCAGCGCCTCCACGTACGAGCCGGGATCCCTCGCCGAACGGCTCACCGAGAAGTCCGCCGACGGTTGGGATGTCGTGGCGATCGTCACCACCGGGAGCACCGTCACCGCATACCTGTCGCGAGCGGCGGCCGGCGGCCACGACCAGACTGCCGGCTCCACGACGCCCGCGGAGCGGGAGCACGTCGAGGCCGCATCCGTCGACACCGCCGAACCCGCGGTGGCTGCCGACCAGGCTCCCGCCGACGGCTCCGGTTGGGCGATGGAGACCGGGGCGAGCGCGGCCGCGGTCGCTGCCGCCGAGCCCGCGCCCGACCTCGTCACACCGGCGCCCGAGCCGGCCCCCGGACCAGCCGCGGAGCCGGCGCCCGAGCCGGCCCCCGAACCGGCTGCCGAACCCGCGGCTGCCGCGGCCGGCGCAGCGGCTGCCGCGGCCGGCGCCGCGCCGGCCGGGTGGTACGCGGATCCGTCGTCGCGCTACGAGCTGCGGTACTGGGACGGCAGCACGTGGACCGAGCACGTGTCGCGCGCCGGCCAGCAGTACACCGACCCGCCGGTCGCGTGAGCCCGATCAGTCCTCGCTGATGCGCGCCACCTCCATCGGCCACGCCGGCATCCTCGTCGAGACCGACGCCGGGTCGATCGTCTGCGACCCGTGGTTCCTCCCGGCCTTCTTCGGGTCGTGGTTCGTCTTCCCGCGCAACGACCGTCTCTCCGACGACCTGCTCGAACGAATCCACGGCGCCGACTACCTGTACATCACGCACCTGCACGCCGACCACCACGACGAGCCGTGGCTGCGCGAGCACCTGCGCCGCGACATCCCGATCCTCCTGCCGGGATACCCGACCCGCGAGCAGCAGCGCACCCTCGCCGGGCTCGGGTTCACCGAGTTCATCCGGACCACCGACGGCGAGGAGATGGAGCTCGCTCCCGGGTTGACGATCGCGATCCACACCGAGGTCTCGATCACCGACGGGCCCGGCGGCGACTCGGCGATGGTGGTCTCCGACGGGGCCACGCGATTGGTCAATCAGAACGACTGTCGCACGACCGACCTCGACGCGCTGCGTGCACACGGCCCCGTCGACCTGCACTGGCTCCAGTACTCGGGGGCGATCTGGTACCCGATGGTCTACGAGGTGCCCGACGACGAGATGCGTCGTCTGGTCGATGCCAAGGTCGAGCACCAGTTCACCCGGGCGATGCGCTACGTCGAGGCGATCGACGCGCTGGCCGTCGTCCCGAGCGCCGGCCCGCCGGCCTTCCTCGACGACGACCTGTGGCACCTCAACGTCATCACCGGTGACGAGCTGTCGATCTTCCCCGACCAGCGATCGTTCATGGCACGGCTCGCCGACGCCGGACACCGCGGCGTGCTGGCGATCCCCGGCACCGAGATCGACGTCACGCCCGACTCGATCGACGTCCGGCACCCCGTCCCCGACGAGGAGCTCGCGGCGATCTTCGACGACAAGGAGCGTTACCTGCGCGACTACCAGTCCGACTGGCAGCCGTGGCTCGACGACATGAAGGCGGGCTGGAACCCACCGTCGACCGATCTCATCGCGACCCTCCGGGCCTGGTGGGAGCCGCTGTTGCGCATGGCGCCGACGCTGTGCTCGGCGGTCGGCGCGAACTGCCTCATCCGCACCGGCGACCTCGAGATCCTGATCGACTTCCCCGCCGCCGAGGTGCGGCCGTACGACGGCGAGCCGTACGCCTTCAGGTTCACGATCCCGCGGCCGCTGGTCGAGACGGTCACGGCGCAGCGGGCGGTCGACTGGAGCAACTCCCTGCTGCTGTCGGCGCGCTTCAGCGCGTGGCGCGAGGGCGACTTCAACGAATACCTCTACAACTTCCTCAAGTCGTTGTCGGTCGAGCGGATGCGCCGCACCGAGGCCGAGGCGATCCGCAAGCTCAGCCCCCCGACCGAGGTCGAACCCGACGTCGAGCTCGGCGGCTACGTCGTGCAACGTCGTTGCCCGCATCGCAACGCCGACCTCTCGGTCTTCGGCGAGATCGAGACCGACGACGACGGCAACGACGTCCTGGTCTGCACGCTCCACGGGTGGAGGTTCGACTGCGAGTCGGGCCGCTGCCTCACCAGCGCCGACCACCCCCTCCGCATCGAGCGGGCCGGACAGGCGTCGGACGCCACATCGACCACATCGACCGTCTGACGGCCGGTCCCGACCCGTTGCGCCGAGTTCGACAGGATGTCTGCCGGCTCGTGATCGATCAGTCGTCGTCGCGGAGGACGCGCGGGCGTTCGCCGAACACGGCGACGGCCTGGCGCAGCGGTACGAGATCGCGGCGAACCTTGCGCTCCGCCTCGGCCTCGGCCTGGGCGGCCGCCTCGCGCGCGGTCCGCAGCTCGCGCCGAAGCCGCTCGTTCTCGGCCTCGAGCTCCATCACCCGGCGGATCCCCTCGAGGTTCATCCCCTCCTCGGCAAGGTCGGAGATCCGCTGGAGACGTTCGATGTCGGCGTCGCTGTAGCGCCGGTTGCCCCCCTGGGTGCGCGCCGGCTGGACCAGGCCGCGCCGCTCGTAGATCCGCAGCGTCTGGGGGTGCATGCCCGCCAACTCGGCTGCGACCGAGATGACGTACACGGCCTGCGTACGAGTGCGCTTGCGGGGAGCGGTCATGACGGGTTCCTCGCCTTCACCGTAGTCGCTGCTGCCAAGGCCTCGATCGCCGATCGCTGCTCCTCGCTGAGCTCGGTCGGGACGGCGACCTCGACGGTGACGATCAGGTCACCGGCTTCGGGCCGGCTCTTGCCGGCGGGCGGGACGCCCTTGCCCTTCACCCGGTGCCGCGATCCGCTCTGCGTGCCCGGCCGGAGCTTGAGACCGACGGTCGAGCCGTCGAGCGTGGGCACGTCGACGACACCGCCGAGCGCGGCCGTCGTGAACTCGACCGGGACGGTCGTCGTCAGGTTCCGGCCGGACCGGCCGAACATCGGGTCGGGGGTGACGTGGATCTCGACGAGCAGGTCGCCCGCCGGCCCGCCGTTGCGACCCGGCGCGCCACGGCCCTTGAGCCGGATCGTCTGACCGTCGGAGACGCCGGCCGGGATGCGGGTCTTGACCTCGCGGGGCCGTCGCTCGACACCGCTGCCGTGGCAGGTGTCGCACGGGTCGTTGATGATCGAGCCGCTCCCCTTGCAGGCGCGACACGGGCTGGACAGCGAGAACAGACCCTGGTTGTCGTCGACGACGCCGCGCCCGCCGCAGACGCCACAGCGCGTCGGCGTGGTGCCGGGCCGGGCACCCGAACCCGCACAGGTCGAGCAGGGAGCGTCGGTGGTCAGGTAGAGCGTGGTCGCGAGACCGTTGATCGCATCGGCGAAGTCCATGCTGAGCTGCGCGGTCACGTCGGCACCGCGCTGCGGTCCGACGCCGCCCGACGCCGTGCGGCCACCGCCGAACATCTGACCGAGCAGATCGGAGATGTCGGCGCCGCCCATCGAGGAGCGCATGTCGCCGACGTTGAACGAGAAGCCTCCCGGTCCGCCTGCGCCACGACCACCGGCCATCGGGCCGAGCCGACGGACCTCGTCGTACTTCTCGCGCTTGGCGTCGTCGCCGAGCACGTCGTAGGCGCCCGACACCGCCTTGAAGCGCTCCTCGGCAGCGGCGTCGTCCGGGTTCTGGTCGGGGTGCAGCCGGCGCGCCAGCTTGCGATACGCCTTGGTGATCTCCTTGTCGGAGGCATCGGCGGCAACGCCGAGGACCTCGTAGTAGTCGGTGTCGAACCACTCGCGTGGAACGTCCATCAGCGTCACCTCCTCCAGTGCGCTCGGTGTCGCGCATGGTGCCTGGCACCATGCGCGACCACGGGGGGTCAGTCTTTCGTGCGGACCATTGCGGCCCGGAGGGTCTTGCCGCGCCAGCGGTAGCCGCTGCGCAGCACGTCGGCGACGACGACGTCGCCGCCGCCGCTCGGCTCGTGGGCGACGGCCTCGGCCACCTCGGGGTCGAACGGCCGACCGTCGAGGTCGAGCGTCTCGAGCCCGTGCTTGCGGAGCTCACCGAGCATGACGTTGAGCAGTGGGCCGACCTCGTCGGGGTGCTGGAGGTAGGCCGCCTCGGCGGCATCGAGCACCGGGACGAACGCCTCGGCGAGGCGACCGGTGGCCCGGTCGACCGTGTCGGCCGCCTGGGCCGACGAGCGCTTGCGGAAGTTCTCGAAGTCGGCCTGGGTGCGCATCGCGAGCTCCCGGTACTGGTCGCGCTCGGCGATCAGCGCCGCGACGTCGATGCCGTCGTCCCCGCCGGCCGATCCGGGATCCACGAGGTCGTCGTCGGGATAGTCGGCGACGTCGCCGTCGCCGAACCCCGTCGGCTGGGGAGCGTCGACGGCGGCACCCCCCGGATCGTCGTCGATCTCGATCCGGGGGATCTCGCCGGTGTAGTCGTCGACCTCGGAACCGCGCTCGTCGTCGGTGACCCGAGGGTCGCCGGCTTCGCTCACTTCGACTCCTCGTCGTCGACGATCTCGGCGTCGACGATGTCGTCGTCGGCGCCGCCGCCGGCGTCACCGGCGCCCGTGTCCTGGCCGGAGGCCGAGGAGCCGGCCGCGTTCGTGTCGCGGGCGGCGGCCTCGTAGAGCTTCTGGCTGAACGCCTGGCTCGCGGCCATCAGTGCCTCGGTCGCCGACTTCATCGCGGCGGTGTCGGTGCCGTCGAGCGCCTTCTTGAGGTCGTCGAGCGGACCCTCGACCGCAGCCTTCTCCTCGGTCGACACGTTGTCGCCCTGCTCGCGCAGCACCTTCTCGGTCTGGTAGACGAGCGAGTCGGCGTTGTTGCGGATCTCGGCCTCCTCGCGGCGCTGCTTGTCCTCCTCGGCGTGCGCCTCGGCGTCGCGGACCATCTGGTCGATGGAGTCCTTGTCGAGGGTCGACTGGCCGGTGATGGTCATCGACTGCTGCTTGTTGGTCGCCCGGTCGGTCGCGGACACGTGGACGATG
>CBFCWS010000188.1:0-6529 GCA_965601765.1 uncultured Ilumatobacter sp.
CCTGCTCGCCCCGGGCGAGCAGCCAGTCGTAGATCTCTCGCTGCTGCGAGCTGGTCGGGTGGAGGTCGTGCCAGCTGTCGGCGCCGCGCCCCGACGGGCGCAGGCGGGTGATGCGCAGCTGGGCCCCGTACCCGTCGGCGAGCGCCTGGAAGTCGTCGAGCTGGCCGACGTTGTGCCGCGTGACGACCACCGAGATCTTGAACGGGCCGAAGCCGGCGTCGGCGAGGTGCTGCATGGCACGCCGTGCGGTGGCGTACGAGCCCTCACCGCGCACGGCGTCGTTGGTGGCCGCGTCGGTGCCGTCCAGGCTGATCTGGATGTCGAGGTAGTCGAGCTCGGCGAGCCGCCGGGCCCGGTCGGCGTCGATGAACGCGCCGTTCGTCGAGAACTTGACCCCGATGCGACGGTCGATCGAGTACTCGACCAGCTCGAAGAAGTCGCGGCGGATCATCGGCTCGCCGCCGCCGATGTTGATGTAGAAGACCTGCAGCTCGCTGAGCTCGTCGAGGACCCGCTTGGCCTCGACGGTGGTCAGCTCACGAGGGTCGCGGCGGCCGGACGACGACAGGCAGTGGATGCAGTCGAGGTTGCAGGCGTAGGTCAGCTCCCAGGTCAGGCAGATGGGGGCATCGAGCCCGCGCTGGAGCTGCTCAACGAGTGCGGTCACGGAGCACCCCCGACTCGACGAGGCGGTCGAGCCCCGAGGCGAACGCCGGCCGTCGCCGCTCGTCGATCCCACACGCGTCGAGCGTCTCCCGCACCGACGGATGGTCCCCGAGCGCCCGGACGACGTCGACGACGTCGACGTGCTTCAGCAGTACGAGGCGTCGCGTGTCGTAGTGATAGGCGAGCGCGCCGAACGGTTCCGGCCGGAGCGCGACTTGCGGGTGCATCTCGAGGGCGCGATCCAGCAACGCCACGCTCGTCGTCGACACGGTGCTCGACGACACGGTGCTCGACGACTCGGTGCGCGACGACTCGGTGCGCGACGACACGGTGCTCGACCGGGGCGTCAGTAGACGCCGCACATCCCGTCGATCGAGATCTCCTCGATCAGCTCCTCGGACACGATCTCTCCGGCGGCCTCCGTCGCGTCCTCGACCGCCACGTCGTGCTGTTGCTCGTCTCGGTCCATGCGTGCAGGGTAGCCGCCGACGCGATGCGACCCGGACTCGGCGGCGCGGACGCGGGTACCGTGCGTGCCCGTGTCGGAGTACGTGTACGTGGCCGGGCCACTGTTCGACGAGGGCGAGCGGTGGTGGATCGAGCAGGTCGAGCAGGTCGTCGCCCGAACGGGTCGGACGACGTTCCTGCCGCACCGGGACAACCCGCCGAAGACCGCGGACAACGTGCCGGCGATCTTCGCCAACGACCGGGCGGCGATCGACCGCTGCTCGCTGATGGTGGCGAGCCTGAACGGCGTCATCACCGACGACGGGACCGCCTGGGAGATCGGCTACGCCCATGCGAAGGAGATCCCGGTCATCGGTGTGCACACCGACTGGCGGCGGCGATTCGCCGACGAGGTCGTCAACCTGATGATCGAGTGCTCCGTCGAGCGCATCGTCCACTCCCTCGACGAGCTCGACGCCGCCCTTCGATCGCGCTGACCGTCGCTCAGGACACGACGATGCCGCCGTCGCAGGTGATGACGTCGCCGACGGTGAACGCACCGGCGCGCGAGGCGAGGAAGATCGCGAGCCCCGCGATGTCCTCGGGACTGCCGACGCGACCGAGCGGCGTCATCGCCCCGACGGCGTCCCAGTCGGTCCCCTCGACGTCGCCGCCGGTGCCGACCCCCGTCGAGAGCATCCAGGTCGGGAACGGCCCCGGCGCGATGCCGTTGACGATGACGTGGCGCGCCGCGAGCTGCGCCCCGAGCTGGCGGGTGAGGGCGTGCACGGCCGCCTTCGAGGGCCCGTACGAGAACGTCTCGAACGCCGGGGTCCTGATGCCGTCGATCGACCCGATGTTGATCACGCGTGCCGGGTCGTCCGCGGTGCCCGCCGCCTCGAGCATCGGGAGCAGCCGCTGCGTCAGGAAGAACACGCCCTTGACGTTGGTGTCCATCACCTTGTCCCACCCCTTCTCCGGGAAGCTCTCGATCGGCGCGCCCCACGAGACGCCGGCGTTGTTCACCAGGATGTCGAGGTGGTCCTCGCGCTCGCCCAGCGCGGCGCCCAGCGCCTCGATCCCGTCGAGGGTGGAGAGGTCGGCCGGCAGCGAGATGCATTCCCCACCGTAGGTGTCGGCCAGGCGCTCGGCGGTCGCGTCGCAGACGTCGGCCTTGCGCGACGAGATGTAGACGCGCGCCCCGTTGGCCACGTAGCCGGCGGCGATCATCTCGCCGATGCCGCGCGACCCGCCGGTCACGAGCGCCACCTTGCCGTCGATCGAGAACAGTTCGGAGATCTTCACACCACGATGATGACCGACGCCGCGCACGGCTCTCGGACCGAGGTGGCGGCCGGGTATCCGGCCGCCCACCCGATCTGCGCCACCCGGCGGAGCGGGCGCGACACCGAGCCGTGCCGGTCGCTCGCCGGGGCGGGCAGCCTACGATGTCGTGGTGACGACGAAGCGACGTGCCCGCCGTGGGCGCGTGGCCGCCGTCGGCGTCGCCGTCGCGACGCTCGCCGCCGCGTGCTCGGCGTCCGGGAACGATCGCCGGACGGCGACACCGACCGACGTGCCGCGCGCCGCCGGGTCCACCTCGACGACCCTCGCCGCGGGCACGCCGTCACCGACGACAGCCTCGACGACACCGCCGACATCGCCCCCCGCCACTGCGGTGACCGCCTCCTCGACGACGCTCGTGCCGATCGAGCGGACCGGCCCGGTCCCCCTGCCGGGCCTGCTCGACGAGAGCGACCGGGCGTTCCCTGACGACCCGGCGGTGCGCACCGGCACGCTCGACAACGGTCTGCGGTACTACGTCAGGGCCAACGACGCCCCCGGGGCGAGCGCCGAGCTGCGCTTGGCGATCGACGCCGGGTCGGTGGACGAGTCCGGCCCGACCGGCGTCGCCCACTTCCTGGAGCACATGCTCTTCAACGGCACCGCATCGTTCCCGAGGAACGAGCTCGTCGACGTCCTGCGCGGCTTCGGCGCGTCGTTCGGTGCCGACATCAACGCCTCGACCGGCTTCGACGCCACCACCTACCGGTTGACCGTGCCCAACACCGACGAGTCGCTCACGACGGCGCTCCAGGTGCTCTCGGAGTGGCTGTCCGCCGCGACGATCGACCCCGCCGAGGTCGTCGCCGAGCGCGGTGTCGTGCTCGACGAGTGGCGGGTCCGCACGCAGAGCACGGAGGGACGCCTCCTACAGGTCGCCACCGAGCTGTTCCTCGACGGCACGCCGTACCGGAACCGCCTCCCCGTCGGCCTCGTCGCCGACATCGAGCGGATGGAGGCCGACCCGTTGCGCGCCTACTACGACACCTGGTACCGGCCCGACAACGCGGCGGTCGTCGTCGTGGGCGACATCGACGTCGACGCCATGGAGGCCGAGGTGAGGCGCTGGTTCGAGGGCGCGACCCCACGCGCCGAGACGTCGTCGGCCCGTCCGGGCACCGTCTTCGACCTCGACACCGTCTCGGAGTTCGGGCTGCACGTCGATCCCGACCAACCGACCGTCGACGTCGAGGTCACCCTGCCGCTCCCCGCGATCGACGGGGCCGGCACGAAGGCCACCCGGGCCGCGTTCACCGACTGGATGGTGTACGACGCACTGGTGCGCCGCCTCGACGACGACCTCAACGCGGGCGTGGCGCCGTTCGACGAGATCTCCCGGGGGACGAACAGCCTCGTCGACGGTCTCGACGCGCCGGCGCTGTACGCGACGACCGACGCCGCACGGGCCGCCGATGCGCTCGACGCACTGCTCGACGAGTACCACCGTGCCGCCGAGTTCGGCTTCGAGGACGCCGAGGCCGCGGTGGCCCGACGGTCGCTGCTCGCGTTCTTCCAGCGGGGATTCGACGGGCGCGGGTCGACCCAGGACGCGCTGTACGCCGACCGGTACGTCAGCGCCTTCCTGCTCGACGGCAACCATCCGTCGATCGCCGACGAGTTCGAGGTGGTCGGCGAGATCCTCGACGGGATCGACGCCGCCGCGATGAATCGCCGCTTCCGTGCCCGGTGGACCAACAGCGCACCCGACGTCATCATCTCCGTCCCCGACGACCAGGTGGCGGCGGTGCCCGATGCGGACGGGGTCGCGGCGGCGGTGGCGGCTGCCGCCGCCCGCCCGTCGACGCCGCGGGCATCGATCGACACCGTGCCCGAGGCGCTGATGGCCGCCCCCGGGCCGGTCGAGCCGATCGAGACGGTCACCTCCACCGAGTTCCCGTCGGCGTACTTCTCGCCGGTCACGCTGCGGTACGAGAACGGCGTGACCGTCGTCGTCAACGGCAACGACATCGTCGAGGGCCAGGTCTTCCTGGCGGCCGCCAGCCCCGGCGGTCGCTCGCTCGTCGCCGACGACGACGTCGTCGACTCGTTCTACGCGGTCGACGTGGCGCTCCGGAGCGGCATCGCCGACGTCGACGCCGCCGCCCTCGGCCGGTTCCTCGCCGGTCGGGACGTCGTCGTCCGGCCGGCCATCTCGCCGCGGCGCGAGTCGTTCGAGGGGGCCGCCGGTACGGCCGATCTCGAGATCGCGATGCAGCTCATGCACCTCTACATGACCGCACCCCGGTTCGACGAGGCCGCGTTCGAGCAGTTCCGGTCCCAGATCGCCCCGCTCGTCGCCGACCCGGCCGTCGATCGGGGGCTGGCCGCGAGCGATGCGGTGAGCGAGCTGCGCTATCGGGACGAGCTGCGATTCGAGGTGCTTCCCGAGCCCGACGAATTCGCGACCCTCGACGCGGCCGGCGTCGAGCGCGTGTTCGGGGAACGGTTCTCCAACCCCGACGGGTGGGTGTTCGTGTTCTCGGGTGACGTCGACGTCGACGAGGTGACCGATCTCGCCGACCGGTACCTCGGGTCGCTGCCCGCCGCCGAGCCCGAGCCGCCCGCCGACCTCGTCGTCGACCCGCCGGACACGGTCGCGGGACGGACGATCGAGGCAGGGACCGGCGACACCGCCCAGCTCCGGCTCCTGTTCACGACGCCGATCGACGACATCGACGCCCGGACCCGTGCACTGGCCGAGGTCGCCGAGCGCGTGCTCGACGCACGGCTCACCCGAGTGGTGCGCGAGGCGCTGGGTGCCACCTACTCGCCGCGCGCATCCGTCGTGGTGGACACCGACCCGGACCCCGTCGTCGAGGTGAGCGTCGTCGTGACGGGCGCGCCCGACCGGATCGCAGAGCTCGAGGACGTCGTCCTCGGCGAGGTCGCCGATCTCGCCGCGAACGGCATCGAGGCGGCCGAGTTCGCACCGGCCCTCGCCGAGGTCGTCGAGTCCTACGGGTTCGTCGACAACGGCCGGTTCCTCGACGAACTGCTCGCGTCCGAGCTCCACCCGTCGCGCGATCTCGACGACTTCTGGGGGATCGACGAGGCGCTCGCCGACCTCGATGCCGCCGACGTGGCCGCGTTCGTCGCCGGCGCCGCACCCCCCGACCGGTATGTCGCCGTCACGGTCGTGCCCCGCCGCTGAGGGTGGTTCGGTTCGTCGCATCGCCACCCGGCGAGAGGTCGCACCAAGTGTTCACCTGGTGGCTGCCGAGCCGCCCACAGATCGTCGGTTGGCCGTCGCGTTCGGGTCGTACCTTGCGGTGCGACCTCGCGTCGACCCTCGAACCCTCGAAAGGATCTCCCATGCCTGTTGACGACGGAGTGAGCAACCCCTCCTCGAACCGCCCCTTCGCCGACGTCCTGGCGGCGCGGATGAGTCGCCGATCGGTCATGACCGGCAGCTTGGCGACCGCCGCCGTCGCCTTCTTCGCCCAACCGGGTCTCGCCGAGGCCGCGCGTGGCGGGGGTGGCGGGGGTCGGCGCGGTCCGCTGATCACCTTCGACCGTGCCGCGAACCCCGACGTCGACCCTGCGAGCCCCGTGCCGTCGATCTCCGGCGACTACGAGTACCAGGTCGTCAT
This sequence comes from uncultured Ilumatobacter sp., assembly GCA_965601765.1. Lineage (GTDB taxonomy): Bacteria > Actinomycetota > Acidimicrobiia > Acidimicrobiales > Ilumatobacteraceae > Ilumatobacter. Next base: position 6,048 of record CBFCWS010000188.1, read on the forward strand.
CCCGTGGGGGGCACCGCTGGCCGCCGGTGTGCCCGACCTGGTCGCACCCACGGAGCGAACCGCGTTCTGGGACCGTCCGGACCAGCGCGTCGGGATCGGCCACGACGGCATGTGGTTCTTCCCACTCGGCGACGGCAACGACCGCGGCGTCCTGTGCATCAACCACGAGTTCGGCAGCAACTTCCACGTGCTCGGCGTCCCCGGCGAGGCCGAGAGCCTCGAGCAGGTCCGGGTCTCCCAGGCCGTCCACGGCGTGTCGGTGATCGAGCTCGCCCGCGACGGGAGCGGGACCTGGAACGTCGTCCTGCCCAGCGCCTACAACCGCCGCGTCACCGCGAACACGCCGATGGCCGCGGACGGGCCGGCCGCTTCCAGTCCGCTGCTCGGCGACCCCGCCCGCCCGACCCTCGGCACCGTGAACAACTGCGCGAACGGGTACACCCCCTGGGGCACCTACCTGACGTGCGAGGAGAACTTCAACG
>CBFCWS010000189.1:0-6528 GCA_965601765.1 uncultured Ilumatobacter sp.
AGGGCGGGACCGGCCGAGGGTTCGAGCAGGTTCCAGGTCGACTGCACGGTGGCGAAGAGCGGGGCGCCGTCGACCTCGATCTCGATCGCGTCGCGGATCGTGGCCGCCTGGTCGGGGCCGCTCGTGCTGAGACCGATCGCCACCCCCGAGTCGCGGAGCCCGGCGAGCCGGTCGAGCACCGCCGCGTCGGCGAGGACACCGCTCTCGCGTGTGGCGGAGTGGACCTGGTACACCGCCAGGTGATCGCCGAGGAGCGCTCGCGACTCGCCGTACTGGCGATCGAGCACGCCGATCGAGTGCTCCTTGGTCTCGTGGACGTCGGCGTCGGTCCGCCAGCCGGCGACGTACTCGTAGCCCCACTTCGAGCCGATGGTCAGGTCGGGGGCGTCCTGCCGGCCGGCGAGCCAGTGCGCGAGGAACTCCTCGGCCCGACCGTACGACCGGGCCGCGTCGAAGTAGGTGACGCCGGCACCCGCGGCCGCATCGAGGATCTCACCGGCGTGGTGCCGGAGCGCCGACGGATCCGTCCGCCCGTCGAGGTCGACCTCGTGCCCGAGGTTGATGTAGCCGGGCCGCCCGATCGCGGCGAGCCCCAGCCCGATCACCGAGACGGTGTGCGCGGTGCCTCCGAGGCGGCGTCGCTCCATCGCCAACTCTTACCACGCGACCCATTTGCTCGGCAGGCGCCGGTGCGCCAAGCTCGGCCACGAACGCGCGAGCGCACTGGCGCGTCACCCGACACCGCCGACACCCGAGGAGCGCACCCGAGATGGCACGAGTCGTCGACGTTCTCGATGACGTCATGACGGTCGGCGTCCTCGCTCGGCGAGCGGCCGCCGTCGGGGAGGCGCGATGAGCTACGTCGACCGGCAGGGCGTGCGATATGGCGACGAGCTGTACCGGTTCCTGGTCGACGAGGCGCTCCCCGGTTCCGCGGTCGATCCCGACGACTTCTTCGTCGCGACCGCCGAACTGATCGACCGCTTCACCGAGCGCAACCGCGGGCTGCTCGCCCGTCGCGCCGAGTTGCAGACGACGATCGACGCATGGCACCGCGGTCGCGCCGACCGGCCGCACGATGCGGCGGCCTACCGCGCGATGCTCGAGGAGACCGGCTACCTCGTTCCGGAGGGTGAGCCGTTCGCGATCACCACCGCCGACGTCGACCCCGAGCTCCGGTCGATCGCCGGCCCGCAGTTGGTCGTGCCGATCACGAACGCCCGGTACGCCCTGAACGCCGCCAACGCCCGGTGGGGGTCGCTCTACGACGCCCTGTACGGCACCGACGCACTCGGCGATCTCCCGCCGGCCGGCCCGTACGACCCGGTGCGCGGCGCGCGCGTCGTCGCCTGGGCGCGCCGTCATCTCGACGAGGTGCTGCCCCTCGCCGGCCCCTCGCACGCCGCGGTGTCGGCGTACCGGGTGGTGGCCGGCGAGCTGGTCGCGCACGTCGACGGGAGCGACGTGGGACTGGCCGACCCGGGTCGCTTCGCCGGTTTCCGCGGCGACCCCGACGCCCCGAGCTCGATCCTGCTCGAGCGGCACGGTCTGCACGTCGACATGGTGATCGACCGCGAGCACGCGATCGGTGCCGACGACGCCGCGGGCATCGCCGACGTCGTGCTCGAGTCCGCGGTCACGGCGATCATGGACTGCGAGGATTCCGTCGCGACGGTCGACGCGGCCGACAAGGCGCTCGCCTACCACAACTGGCTGGGGCTGCAGCGCGGCGACCTGACCGCGACCGTCGACAAGGGGGGCGACACGTTCACGCGCTCGCTCGCCGGCGAACGCCACTACACCTCGCCGACCGGCGAGCCGCTCACCCTGCCCGGCACCGCCACGATGCTGGTGCGCGACGTCGGGCACCTGATGACCACACCGGCCGCGCTCGACGCCGACGGGAACGAGGTCTTCGAGGGGCTGCTCGACGCGATGTGCACCACGCTGTGCGCGGTGCACGACCTGCGCGCACCCGGCGGTCCGCGCAACTCGCCGGCCGGGTCGATCTACGTCGTCAAGCCGAAGATGCACGGCCCCGACGAGGTCGCCTTCGCCGACGACGTGTTCGCGTTCGTCGAGCGGTCGCTCGGGCTGCCACCCCACACCGTCAAGCTCGGGCTGATGGACGAGGAGCGGCGCACCACCGTCAACCTCGCCGAGTGCATCCGTGCCGCCCGCCGGCGGGTGTGCTTCGTCAACACCGGGTTCCTCGACCGCACCGGCGACGAGATCCACACGTCGATGTGGGCCGGCGCGATGGTGCCGAAGACCGAGATGCGCAACCAGCGGTGGATGACCGCCTACGAGGACTGGAACGTCGACGTCGGGCTCGCGTGCGGGTTGCTCGGGCGCGCCCAGATCGGCAAGGGGATGTGGGCCGCACCCGCCCGCATGGAGGCGATGCTCGCCGAGAAGATCGCCCACCCGGCCGCCGGCGCGACGTGTGCCTGGGTCCCGTCGCCGACGGCGGCGACGCTGCACGCGACGCACTACCACCTCGTCGACGTCGCCGAGCGGCAGCAGGCGCTGGTCGGGCGCCGACGTGCCTCGCTCGACGACCTCCTCGCGATCCCCGTCGCCGACGACCCGACGTGGTCGACCGAACGGCGTCGCGCCGAGGTCGAGAACAACGCCCAGGGCATCCTCGGCTACGTCGTGCGATGGGTCGACCAGGGGGTCGGTTGCTCGACGGTGCCCGACATCCACGACGTCGGCCTGATGGAGGACCGCGCCACGTGCCGGATCTCGTCGCAGCACATCGCGAACTGGCTCGCCCACGGCGTGGTGTCGGCCGACGAGGTCGAGGCCACGATGCGGCGGATGGCCGAGGTCGTCGATCGCCAGAACGCCGACGACCCGCTGTACGAGCCGATGGCTCCCGACTTCGACGGCGTGGCGTTCGCCGCCGCGCGAGCGCTGGTGTTCGGCGGCGTCGAGCACCCGTCCGGCTACACCGAGCCCGTCCTGCACGCGCACCGCCTGCGACGCAAGGCCGGCGATGGGTGAGCGCACCGCACCCCCTCGACTCGTCGTGACGACCGGGGACATCACGACCGAGTCCGTCGACGCGATCGTCAACGCCGCCAACCCGTCGCTGCTCGGAGGCGGCGGAGTCGACGGTGCCATCCATCGAGCGGCCGGGCCCGACCTCGTTCGGGAGTGTCGAGGGCTCGGTGGGTGCGCGACCGGCGAGGCGAAGATCACGAAGGGGTACCGCCTCCCGGCGCAGTGGGTCATCCACACCGTCGGTCCGGTCTGGCGGGGCGGGAGGGACGACGAGGAACGTCTCCTCGCCTCGTGCTACACGGCGTCGCTCGCCTGCGCCGACCGCGTCGGCGCGCGAACCGTGGCGTTCCCGGCGATCTCGACCGGGGTGTACGGGTACCCCGCGGCCGCCGCGGCCCGTGTGGCGGTCTCGACGGTGCGGTCGACCCACACGATGGTCGAGACCGTCCGCTTCGTGTGCTTCGACGACCGGACCAGGCAGCACTACGAGGACCTCCTCGCCGAGACGTCGAGGGGGGACGGGCCCTGACCCGGTGAACGGGAGCGCGAACCCGCGGCCGTCCCGACTGCGGTCGTGACGCGTCCTCGATCCGATCTACCGTGGCCTCGACGTCCGACGAACAGGGAGCAACGCGATGGAGATCACTCGACAGGTCGTCGTGTTCGATGCGGCCGACCTCGCCGCCGAGAGCGCGTTCTGGGCCGGGGTGCTCGGAGGATCGGTGGTCGCCGAGGACGACTGGCACTCGATCGTCGACGGCGACGGCGAGTGGCGGATGGGCATCCAGCTCGCCCCCGACCACGTCCCCCCGCAGTGGCCGTCCGCATCGCCGGGCCAGCAGGTGCACCTCGACCTCCACGTGGCCGACCCCGACGCAGCGCACACCCACGTGATGGCGCTCGGGGCGACGTTGCTCCAGGACGGCGACCCCGACGCCGAGGAGGGGTTCCGCGTGTACGCCGATCCGGCCGGCCATCCGTTCTGCATCGGGTGGGGCCACTGAGCCGCGTGCGTGCCGACGGTCAGCCGTCGCGGAGGAGGAACCGCTGGATCTTGCCGCTCGGCGTCTTCGGCAACGTCTCGACGTAGGAGATCTCGCGCGGGAACGCATGCTTGCCCACCCGGTCGCGGACGCGCTGGATCAGTTCGGCCGTCAGCGCGTCGTCGCCCCGATGACCGGGATGCAGGACGACGTAGGCGGCCACGATCTCGCCCCGCTCCTCGTCCGGCTTGCCGACCACCGCGCTCTCGGCCACGGCGTCGTGTTCGAGCAGGCAGCTCTCGACGTCGAACGGCCCGATCCGGTAGCCGGCCGACGAGATCACGTCGTCGCTGCGTCCGACGAAGCTGATCGAACCGTTCTCGTTCTGCTCCACCGTGTCCCCGGTGAGGTAGTAGTCGCCGACCCAGCCCTCCCCCTCGGCGCCGAGGTAGCCGTCGAAGAAGAACAGCGGCGAGTCGGGGCGATGCACGGCGAGCGTGCCCTGCGTACCCGCCTCGACCGGACGTCCGTCGTCGTCGACGATCGCCAACCGGAAGCCGGGCATGGGGAACCCGGCGGAACCGGGCAGCACCTCGTGGGCCAGGCCGTGATGGTTGGCGAGCACCATGCCGCACTCGGTCTGGCCGTACTGGTCGAACAGGTCGCAGCCGACGTGCTCGGCGAACCAGCGCATCACCTCGGGATTGAGCGGTTCGCCGGCGCTCGACGCGACGCGGAGGTGCTCGGCCAACGGCCGGGCGGCGTCGGGCCCGGCGGCGATGATCATGCGGTAGGCGGTCGGCGCTCCGGCGAGGTTGGTGATGCCGAGCTCCTCGACGAGCCCGGTCGTGCCCTCGACCGTGAACGGCGCGTCGTGGAGCGTCGTCCGGTGGCCGATCAGGAGAGGTCCGAGCACGGCGTAGTAGAGCCCGTACGCCCAGCCCGGGTCGGCGATGTTCCAGAAGACGTCGTCGGGACGCACGTCGAGCCCGTACTCCATGTAGACGCGGATCGCCGCCAGGGAGCGGATCGGTATCCGCAGGCCCTTGGGCGGACCGGTCGTGCCCGAGGTCGACATCAGGAGCATCGCATCGTCACCGGTTCGCATCACCGGGTCGAACTCGGTCGACTCGCGGTCGGCGGCCGACCCGAAGTCGAGGTCGGCGCCATCGGCGGCGCTCGCATCGCGGACCATCACGACCGGGCTGTGGTCGACGTGGTCGAGCTTGGACCGATTGGCCTCGTCCGTGACGACGACCTTCGCCTGCGAGGTGCGGAGGCGGTGCGCGATCGCGTCGGGGCCGAAGGCGGTGAACAGCGGCTGGTAGACGGCTCCGGCGCGGAGTGTGCCGAGGATCAGCGTCACGAGGTCGGGCACGCGCGGGAGCAGCCCGGCGACCCGATCGCCCGGCTCGACGCCGTGCCTGACGAGCAGGTTCGCGACCTGCGCCGAGCGGTCGCGCAGGTCTTCGAACGTGAAGGTCGCCCGCTCGCCCGCTGCCCCGACCCAGTCGAGGGCGATCCGATGCTCACCCACGTGACGGTCGCAGCACTCGACGCACGCGTTCACCGCGGTGGCGAGGTCGCCGGCGAAGTCAGCGGTGACCATCTCGGGGTCGAAGCTCTCCCGGAACGATCGGTGGTCGGGAGGCGAGGTCATGGCCGACCGCTCGCGCTCGGTACTGACAACGGGCCGTGGTGCATGAGCACAGCCTGCCAGACACGATCGGTCGTCGACGGGGCCCGGGCGGCCGCCGGTTCGCGACCGGCAACTCGCGGCGGGCGCCTCGATCTCGAACCCGCTGGCAGGTTCGGCTCGGTGGCGATCGCCATGTCCGTCCCGTGTCGCTGGGGCGGGCGCGTCCGAGGCCGACGTGGGGTCGCGGGCGAGCGACGGTGCTCAGCGCGCCGGGACCTTGTCGATCTGTCGCTGCTCCCAGGTCGAGGTCCCGTCGTTCGCCCGCTGGACGGCCACGGCGAGGTGCACGTGGAACACCCGGAGTTGGCGCACGTACTGCCGTGCTGCGGCGATGCGAGCTTCGTCGCAGTCGTCGCAGTCGTCGATGGTGGGTCGATCCGGTGGAGTGGTTGTTGCAGACGTCGCGGATGGTTCCTTCGCTCTCGTCCTCTACTCGTAGCAAGTACGAACCACTCGAGTCGTCCCGAGTGCTTGCGGGCCAGGCGTGCCCGTCTCGGACGGTGTCGACCGCGTCCAGCAGCTTCAGGAGTTGGGCGTGGGCCGTCTCGGCATTCCAGCCGACCGGATCGCCACCGAACGCCCGCCGTGTCGAGGATGGCGATGAGGATCTGCCCAGGCCGGCGCCGGCACCGGTGGCTGTCCGCCGGTGAGCGCCTCGAACGCGAGCGACGGCGTCCGGCTGCATCGTCACCTGACCGACACCGCGGCGGGTTGGATCGCTTCCGGACGTGAGGACGGCGAGCGGTGGGCGGCGGATTGCTGCGCTCGGCGCCGTGAGCGTGGCCGTCGGCCACGCGGAACCGGCCGACTCGACCGTCGTACAGATCGCGGCGGCGA
>CBFCWS010000190.1:0-6525 GCA_965601765.1 uncultured Ilumatobacter sp.
ACGGTCGACTCGGCGGCGACCAGCAGCGCCAGCGCGGCGACCGCGGCGATCAGGGTCCGGTCGGGGCCGGCCTCGACGGGGACGATGGCGGCGTTGAGCAGGCCGAGGCCGACGCCGACGCGCAACGGCAGTTGGCCGCGGCAGGCCGCGGCGAGCGCCGCCACCGACACGACACCGATCACCAGACGTACCCACGAGTCCGGTCCACCGGTGAACGACGTGACGCCGGCGGCCGCGACGGCTGCGATGGTGGCCAGCGCCGTCCAGCGATGGTGGAGCGACCTCGTCCGGCGGTCGATCGCCGCCGCCCTCATCGGTCGTCCTCGGCGGACCGTGGTTCGACGGCCACGACCCTGGTCGGGATGCCCTGCCGCCGCAGGGCGGTCGTCCGCGCCGCGAAGTCGAGGTCGCGCAGCCGGCCGATCGCGGACGGGAGCTCCGGCAGCCGCGCGCGGGTCGCCGGCCCGACATCGACGGCCACCACCTCCACACGGTGGCCACGCGCCCGCGCCGACTGGGCGATCTCGATCGTCCTCCTCCGCTCGAGTGGGCTCACGACCACAATCGCCGCGCCCGGCGGGAACACGACCCGGTCGACGACCGTGTGAGCACGACCGACGTCGAGGGTCGACGACGCCAGGCGCAGCAGCGTCTCGAACAGGACGAACGGTGCGCGGCGGCCGGCCTGCGGGGGCAGCCACGTCATCCCGGCGCTTGCGACCAGCATGCCGACCCGGTCGTTGTCGGCGAGGTGGCCCCGTGCGGTCGACCACGCGATGCGCCCGCACGTGACGATCACGTCCTGGGCGAGCTCGGTGTGGCGCCGGAGGGCGTCGGGGAAGGTGTCGACGACGACGACGAGCGTGCCGGCGCGCTCGGGCTGGCGCTGATTGACTGACGGCACGCCCGTTCGCGCGGTCGCCGTCCAGTTGAGGTCGCGGACGCGGTCGCCGGGCCGGTACTCGCGGACCTCCGCGAACTCGTAGCCGTCGGCTCGGTCGGCGCGGGTCGGATGTGCGCCGACGACGGCCGGGACGCGGTCGAGGCGGAGCATCTGGCGCGTCCGTTGCGGCGCGGGGAGCACGGTGAGCTCCGGAACCGCCATCACCCTGCCTCGGTGCGCGACCATCGACCCCGGCTCGGTCAGGCGGACCTCGATCACGCCGGCCGACCAGCGTCCCCATCGCTCGGCGCTCACCGTGATCGGCAACCCCACCGGCCGGGGCGTCGACGGCGGGACCCACCAAGCCCAGCGGTCCTGTCCCGCGACGTCGTCGTGTGGTCCGATCGCGTCCGTCGATCGATGGACGACCACCTCGATCGCACCGGTGTGGGAGGTCGCGATGTCGATGCGGCCGTCGATCACGTCGCCCTCGAGACAGCGCTTCGCGTCGAGGCCGACCTCGACGGCGACGGGGACCGGCCGGCGCGGTCGCATGCCGAGGAGCAGCGCCACGGCGAACGGCACCCCGAGGACCATGATCCGCAGCCCGCCGCCGACCACCCCGAGGACCAGACCGGCAGCGGCGATCGTCGCGTAGAGCGACATCCGGCTGTCGAAGCGGGCGGGGAGCGAGGTCCGCACCGTCCGGCCGACCGACGCGTGGCCGGGGGAGCGGCCGGCGGCGTGCACGGTCACGACGACGGGGCGTCGACCGTGTTCGCGGCGCGCTGGACGATCTCGGCCGTGCTCACGCCGCGGGCCCACGATTCGTCGGAGGCGATCACGCGATGGGCAAGACACGGAACGACGAGGGACCGCACGTCGTCGGCCGTCGCGAAGTCGCGCCCGGCGAGGATGGCGGCGCCGCGAGCGACGCCGACGAGCGCCAGGCTCCCGCGCGGGCTCGCTCCGAGCGCGAGCTCGCGCGAGGCGCGTGTGGCCCGCACGATGTCGACCGCGTAGTCGACGACGACGCGTTCGACGTGCACGGTCTCGACCGTGGCGCGCACCGCGGCCAGGTGGTCGGGGTCGGTGCGTTGTTCGAGCCCGACGCGGTCGGTGTCGCGGGCGAGCCGCTGCTCGACCACCCCGACCTCGTCGGAGCGCGCCGGGTAGCCGACCGAGGTCCGGAGCACGAATCGATCGAGCTGCGCTTCGGGGAGCGAGTACGTGCCCTCCGACTCGACCGGGTTCTGTGTGGCGAGGACGAAGAACGGCGCCGGAAGCCGGTGCGACGTGCCGTCGGCCGTGACCTGGAACTCCTGCATCGCCTCGAGGAGGGCCGACTGCGTCTTCGCGGGCGCCCGGTTGATCTCGTCGGCGAGGACGACCTGGGCGAACAGCGGGCCGGGCCGGAACCGCGGCGTCGCGGCGGCGACGTCGAGGACCGTCGTGCCGGTGATGTCGGCCGGGAGGACGTCGGGTGTGAACTGCACCCTCGAGAAGCGGAGCCCGGACACCTCGGCGAACGAGCGCGCGATCAGGGTCTTCGCGACACCGGGCACGTCGTCGAGCAACACGTGCCCGCCGCTGACGAACCCGGCGACGATCAACTCGAGCACTGCTCGCTTGCCGATCACGGCCCGTTCCATCTCGTCGACGAGCTCCCGCAGGTGCTGCCCGGCCTCGCCGGGTGACATCGGCATCGTCACAGCCGCTCCAGCTCGGTCAGCAGCGCATCGAGATGCTCGGCGCGCACGTCGCCCCCGTCGAGCACGCCGGTGAGCGTCGGCGACAGGACGGCAGGGGAGCTGCGCGCGGCATCCGTGTCGTCCAGACGCTGACGTGCGATCGTCCGGATGCGGTCGGCGATCTCGATCGGGAGTTCCCCTCGACGCCCGCGCCCGATGGTGGTGGCGAGCTCGGTGATGTCGTGGGTCGCGACCGACGGTCGCTGCGGTGGCAGCTCGGCGATCATCGACAGCGCGGTGTCGGTGTCGCTGTCGGACAGTCGCCGGCGGACTCCCCGGCCGACGACGATCACGACGAGCGCGGCGACTGCGAGGATGGCGAGCCGGCCGGTGGAACGGCCGTCCGCGACGGCGACGGCGGTCGCGGCGACGACAGCGGTGGCGACGAGACGTCTCATCTCATGCCCTCGCGCGTGGTCGCCGATCCGGGCTCGGACTCGTGAGCGCGGTCGTCGCGTCGGCGAGGCACCGTTCGGCGAGATCCACATCGGCGCGATCGAGGCGATGGTCGCTGAAGCGGGCGAGCTCGAACACCGACGTCAGCGCGCGCAGGGGCCTCTCCGGCAGCTCGCGATCGCCGAGACAGCGGGTGAGGTACTCGACCGGTGCCTCGTACGCCCGCCGTGGCAGGCCGATCGCCTCGAGCTCGTCGAGGAGCCGGCGATACGTGCGCCGGATCGCCGTCCGGGGCTCGTCGTCGGTGAGCAACGCGACCCGCGTGCGGTCGAGCGCGGCGGCGAGCTCGTCGTCGGTCGGGGCGTCGCCCGGGTCGTCGAGCGCGAGGTCGGATCGCAACAGGGTCGGGCTGGCAGGCACCGGTCGCAGCTCCGACTGCCGGCCGAAGAAGATCGCAGCGGCGACGAGCATCGCGAGCCCGATACCCAGCGCGATCGCCGCTTCGATCCCCCCGAGGTCGCTCCAGCGTCGGCCTTCTCCGTCCGACAGCGGGGCGCGGGTGCCGCCACCCCCGGCCGAGGGATCCGTCTGCTGTTCGATCGGCGTCACCTCGGCCGGTGCATCCTCGCCGGCGATGTCGCTCGCGACCGCTGCGGTGGTGAGCGCGCCGATCGACGCCGCTGTCGCCACGACGACGAGCCGTCCCCACTCCTCGAGCTCGGGGAGGCGGCGGAGCCGTGGCCAGGCGAACCAGGCGCCACACGCAGCGGCCAGCGCACCGATGCCGGCGGCGATCCAATGGGAGCGACCCGTGTCGACGGTGTCGTCCGACAGCACGGGGCCGAACGCCGCGAGCATCCCGACCAGGACGCACCCGGCGAGCACGGCGGGTCCGCGGCGGCGCACGGCGTCTCTCATGCCGGCGCAAACTACCGCGTGGCACGTGACCGGCCGTCTCGCTCGACCGCCGCCCCGGACGTCGCAGTGGTCGTACAGGTGTTCGATGGCGGGCTATCGTGGGGATCGTGACGTATTCATCCCGTTCCGCGCCGGTTCCGGGCCGGGCGCGTCGGTAGCCTCCGAACGACATGGCTCCCCGCAAGCAGGCGGTGCCCTCCGGTCCCGTCATCGAGGTCCGTGGCGCCCGCGAACACAACCTCAAGAACGTCAACGTGGAGCTGCCGCGCGACCAGCTCGTCGTGTTCACGGGGCTGTCCGGGTCGGGGAAGTCGAGTCTCGCGTTCGACACGATCTACGCCGAGGGCCAGCGGCGTTACGTCGAGTCGCTGAGCTCGTACGCCCGCCAGTTCCTCGGGCAGATGGACAAGCCCGACGTCGACGTCATCGAGGGGCTCTCGCCCGCGATCTCCATCGACCAGAAGTCGGCGTCGCGCAACCCACGGTCGACCGTCGGCACGATCACCGAGGTCTACGACTACCTCCGTCTGCTCTACGCGCGGGTCGGCATCCAGCACTGTCCGAACGACGGCACCCGGCTGCAGCGCCAGACGCCGCAGCAGATCGTCGACCGCGTGCTCGAACTCGACGAGGGCACGCGATTCCAGGTGCTCGCGCCGGTCGTGCGCGGGCGCAAGGGCGAGTACGACACCCTCCTCGCCGACCTGTCCGGACAGGGATACGTGCGGGCGCGCATCGACGGCGAGACGGTGGTGATCGACGAGTTCCTCGAACGCGACGAACGCCTCGCCCGCTACGAGCAACACAAGATCGAGATCGTCGTCGACCGCCTCGTGCGCCGGGAGGGGATCGAGCGGCGCCTCACCGACTCGCTCGAGACCGCCCTCGCGCTCGCCGACGGCGTGGCCGAGGTGGAGATCGTCTCCAGGGGCGACCAGCGAAGCGGAGCCGACCGGAGCAGTGGCGGCAGCGCCGGTACGGCGCCGGTTGCGCAGAACGGTGACGGCAACCAGACACTCACCTTCTCCCAGCACTACTCCTGCCCGACGTGTGGCGAGAGCTACGACGAACCGGCGCCGCGCAACTTCTCGTTCAACTCGCCCTACGGCGCGTGCGAGGCGTGCGACGGCCTCGGCACGACGTACGAGGTCGACCCCGAGCTGATCGTCCCGGATCCCGATCTCTCGGTCCGCGAGGGTGCGCTCGCACCGTGGCGGAGCGCGGCCACGCAGTACTTCACCCGCATGCTCGAAGCGGTCGCCGACGTCAACGACATCGACCTCGATGCGCCGTGGAACGAACTGCCCGCCAAGCACCGCAAGGTGCTGCTGCACGGCGTCCGGGGCAAGCTCACCGTCCGCTACCAGAACCGCTACGGCCGCAACCGCACCTACACGACCGAGTACGAGGGTGCGATCCCGTGGATCAAGCGACGTCACGAGGGCACCGACAGCGACTGGTCGCGCGAGCAGTACCAGGGGTACATGCGCGAGGTCCCCTGCGGTGCGTGTGGCGGCGCACGCCTCAAGCCGTTCACCCTGGCGGTCACGATCGCCGACAGGAACATCGCCGAGGTCTGCGACATGTCGATCGGGGAGTCGGCGAAGTTCCTCGCCGGGCTCGAGCTCTCCGAACGGGATCGCCTGATCGCCGAGCGGGTCACCAAGGAGATCAACGCGCGGCTCGGCTTCCTCCTCGACGTCGGGCTCGACTACCTGACCCTGTCGCGCTCGGCCGGCACGCTCGCCGGTGGCGAGGCGCAGCGGATCCGGCTGGCGAGCCAGATCGGCTCCGGGCTCGTCGGCACGCTCTACGTCCTCGACGAACCGTCGATCGGGCTGCACCAGCGCGACAACCAGCGGCTCATCGACACGCTCACCCGCCTGCGAGATCTCGGCAACACGGTCATCGTCGTCGAGCACGACGAGGACACGATTCGCGCGTCCGATTGGGTGATCGACATCGGCCCGGGCGCCGGCGAGCACGGCGGTGCGGTCGTCTACAGCGGGCCGGTCACGGGCATCACGCGGGTGAAGGAGTCGATCACCGGCCGGTACCTGAGCGGCAAGACGTCGATCCCCGTGCCGGCCGAACGCCGGCCGCCCAAGCTGGAGAAGCTGACGATCCACGGCGCCCGCGAGCACAACCTGCGCGACCTCACCGTCGACATCCCGCTCGGTTGTTTCGTGTCGATCACCGGTGTCTCGGGGTCGGGCAAGTCGACGCTCGTCCGCGACATCCTGCTGCCGGTGCTGATGCAGCGCATCTACACCTCCAAGACGCCGCCGGGCAAGCACAAGCGGATCGACGGGGTCGAGTTCCTCGACAAGGTCATCGACATGGACCAGTCGCCGATCGGCCGCACGCCACGCTCCAACCCGGCCACCTACACCGGCGTGTTCGACAACATCCGGAAGCTCTTCGCGAGCACCAACGAAGCCAAGGTGCGCGGCTACCTGCCGGGACGGTTCTCGTTCAACGTCAAGGGCGGGCGCTGCGAGGCGTGCGCCGGCGACGGCACGATCAAGATCGAGATGCACTTCCTGCCCGACGTCTACGTGCCGTGCGAGGTGTGCA
>CBFCWS010000191.1:0-6521 GCA_965601765.1 uncultured Ilumatobacter sp.
GGACCGCGGGCCGACGACCCCCTGTGGCGACGCCGAGCGGGTCGTCGGCGTCGCGTCAGGTGCAGCCGGTCAGCTGCAGCCGCTGGTGTTGCCGCAGCTGGGGCAGGCGTGGCAGCTCCCGGCCCGCACCATCGTCACGCCGCACTGCATGCACAGTGGGGCGTCGACGGCCTTGGAGGGCCGCGACGAGCCGGTGATGCCGCGCGCCGGGGTGTTGTCCTCGACGGTCGGGGCGATCGTGCCGGCGTCGAGGGCGGCGGCGAGGTCGGCGGCCGACGGCACCGACGGCGGGTCGGCGACGATCTCACTGCCCGTCGACGTCTCGATCACCGCTTCGTCGACCCCCGGCAGCGTCGGCTGGGTGCGCTCGGCGATCGTGAAGATGCCGAGCTCGGCACGCTCGTCGTAGCCCATGTACTCGATCGCCAGGCGCCGGAAGAGGTAGTCGACGATCGACCCGGCGAAGCGGATGTCGGGGTCGTCGGTCATGCCGGCCGGCTCGAACTTCTGGTTGACGAACGCCTCGACGTAGCCGCGCAGCGGCACGCCGTACTGCAGGCCGTAGCTGATCGACTTCGCGAGCGCGTCCATGATGCCGGCGAGCGTCGAGCCCTGCTTCGAGACGGTCAGGAAGACCTCACCCGGCTGGCCGTTCTCGTACTCGCCGACGGTGGCGAACCCCTTGCAGTCGGCGACCCGGAACTCGAAGGTCTTGGCCGTGCGCGTCCGCGGCAGCTTCTGGCGGATCGGCTTGTGCACCACCCGCTCGACGACCTTCTCGACCACCTGGTCGACCGTCTGGGTCGCCGCTGCGACGACGGCGGCATCCGGCTCGGCGGGGTCGTCGACCTCGTCGTCGCCCTTCTTCGACGCCGAGAGCGGCTGGGCGACCTTGCAGTTGTCGCGGTAGATCGCGACCGCCTTGAGGCCGAGCTCCCACGAGAGCTGGTGCAGCGCGGCGACGTCGTCGACGCTCGCCTCCTCGGGCATGTTGACCGTCTTGGAGATCGCACCGGACAGGAACGGCTGGGCCGCGCCCATCATCCGCACGTGGCCCTCGTAGTGGATCGTGTTGTCGCCCATCGAGCAGGCGAACACGGAGACGTGCTCGGCGGCGAGGTGGGGCGCACCGATGATCGACCTGTTCTCGTCGATGTAGGCGATGATCTCGGCCACCTGGTCGGCGTCGTAGCCGAGGCGGCGCAGCGCTCGCGGGATCGTCTGGTTGACGATCTGCATCGTGCCGCCGCCGACCAGCTTCTTCATCTTGACGAGGCCGAGATCCGGCTCGATCCCGGTGGTGTCGCAGTCCATCATCAACCCGATCGTGCCGGTCGGTGCGAGCACCGACGCCTGGCTGTTGCGCACGCCGAACTCGTGGCCGTCGCGGACGGCGGCCTCCCACGCCGTCTGGCCGGCCGACAACACCTCGTCGGGCACGACCTGGTCGTCGTCGATCCGGTACGCCGCGTCGCGGTGCATCTCGAGGACGCGCAGCATGTGCCCCCGGTTGTCGTCGAACCCCTCGAACGCGCCGAGCCGCGCCGCGGTGCGGGCGCTGGTCGCGTAGGCGTGACCGGTCATCAGCGAGGTGAGCGACGCCGCCCACGCCCGCCCCTCGGGCGAGTCGTACGCGTGGCCGAGCGCCATCAGCAGCGCCCCGAGGTTGGCGTAGCCGAGGCCGAGCTGGCGGAACCTGCGGCTCGTCTCGCCGATCGGCTCGGTCGGGTAGTCGGCCCGCCCGACCAGGATCTCCTGGGCGGTGAACATCATCTCGATGGTGTGCATGTACGCATCGACGTCGAACGACCCACCCTCGTCGAGGTACTTGAGCAGGTTGATCGACGCGAGGTTGCAGGCCGAGTTGTCGAGGTGCATGTACTCGCTGCACGGGTTGGAGCCGTTGATGCGGCCCGTCGCGTGGGCGGTGTGCCACTTGTTGATCGTCGTGTCGAACTGGAGTCCGGGGTCGGCGCACTCCCAGGCGGCCTGGGCGATCTGCCGCCACAGCTCGCGCGCCGGGATCGTCCGGACGACCTCGCCGGTCGTGACGGCGGTGAGACCCCAGTTGGCGTCCTCGACGACCGCCTCCATGAACTCGTCGGTGATCCGCACGGAGTTGTTGGCGTTCTGGTACTGGATCGAGAACGAGTCGGCGCCGTCGAGGTCCATGTCGAACCCGGCATCGCGCAGCACCCGGGCCTTGCGCTCCTCTTTCACCTTGCACCAGATGAACTCCTCGATGTCGGGGTGCGACACGTCGAGGATCACCATCTTCGCGGCACGGCGCGTCTTGCCGCCCGACTTGATCGTGCCGGCCGACGCGTCGGCGCCACGCATGAAGCTGACCGGGCCGGACGCCGTGCCGCCACCGTCGAGCGGCTCGGTCGACGACCGGATCTTCGACAGGTTGACCCCCGAACCGGAGCCGCCCTTGAAGATCACGCCCTCCTCCCGGTACCAGTTGAGGATCGAGTCCATCTTGTCGTCGACCGACAGGATGAAGCAGGCGCTGGCCTGCTGCGGGACGCCGTCGACGCCGATGTTGAACCAGACCGGGCTGTTGAAGGCCGCGCGCTGCGTCGTGAGGATGTACTTCAGTTCGCTCTCGAACGCCTCGGCCTCGGCCTCGCCGTCGAAGTAGCCACCCTCGCGACCCCACTGCGTGATCGTGTCGACCACCCGGTCGATCACCTGCTTCAGCGACGACTCGCGCTCGACGGTGCCCGGCGTGCCGCGGAAGTACTTCTGGGACACGATGTTGGTGGCGTTGACCGACCACGTCGTCGGGAACTCGACGCCTCGCTGCTCGAACGCGACCGAACCGTCCTTCCAGTTCGTGATCCGAGCGTCGCGCCGCTCCCACTCGACCTCGTCGTAGGGGTGCACCCCCGGCGAGGTGAACAATCGGCGAAGGCCGATGCGACCATCGGCGGCCCTCGTGTCGGCGGTGGTGCGGTCTGGCGCCAGTGACATCCTCGTGTGCTCCCTCGGTGCGCGAGATCCGATCCCGGACCCTCGCCTGTGCGTGTCGATGGCACGCACAACATGTTGTTGCGTATCCCCGCTCTCGACGCGTCCGGCAACAACCGGTTGTGTCGCGACGGGTTCGGTATTACATCATCGTAGTTACGACGATGTCAACGGTTCGCTCGCACTTGCGCCAAACAAGCCGGTGACCTGCGCCGATGGAGCCGGCCGCGATCCCAATCCGGGCAAACATGGCGTGACGCACAGGTTCGGAACCTCGGACCCGGGCCCCACCGGTGGCCTGACACCGGCCCACCCAACGTGAACCATTCCCTGTGCCCTCCCACTCCAACATCCGTGCGTCACGCCACGTGAGCACCGGAGTTGAAGACTACGAACGAGGTGTTGTGGAACGGAAGGGGACAACCGTGTGAATTCCCGGTTTCTTCTGTGGGGATGACTGTGGACACGGTGGGGGTTGTACACAGGGACCACCCGAGCGAAGGACCCCTGATGAGCCGCGATCACGCCCCGCCCGCCACCCGGTTGCTGCCAGGACCGACAGCATCCGTCGCGATCGGCGACACCCTCGCGCGCGGACGGCCGCACCAGGGCGATCGGCCGTGGGTGAACCTGTGCATGGTCTCGAGCCTCGACGGCACGATCGCCGTCGGCGGCAACTCGAGCCGCCTCGGCAACGCGAACGACACCGACGTGCTGCACGGGCTGCGCCGGCTGGCCGACGCCGTGCTCGTGGGCGCCGGGACGGTCCGCGCCGAGGGGTACCACGCCCCCGCGAAGCCGGGCCAGCGGGTGGCCGTGGTCACGGCGTCGGGGAACGTCGACCTCTCCCAGACGCTGTTCACCTCGGGTGCGGGGCTGCTGATCACCACCGAGGGGCTCGACATCGACACCGACGTCGAGATCATCCGCGCCGGACGGGACCACGTCGACCTCGCAGGGGCGCTGGCCGAGCTCGCCGCTCGCTGGCCGCGGATCACGCACGTCCAGGCCGAGGGTGGACCGGGGCTGAACGGGTCGCTGCTCGACGCCGATCTCGTCGACGAGCTCGATCTGACCATCAGCCCGATGCTCGTGGGCGGTGACGGGAAGCGGATGGTCACCGGAGCGCCGGAGGCCGTTCGCCGGATGCGCCTCGAGCAGCTCGTCACCGACGAGGGCGGCTACCTGTTCGGGCGGTGGGTCCGCCGACCCTGACGCAACGGGTTCAGCCCGGCGGCGAGTCGGACTTGCGCAGCAGTGCCAGCTCGGTCGCGAAGTCGGCCGCACCGTCGAAGTGCTTGTACACCGAGGCGAAGCGGACGTAGGCCACCTCGTCGCAGGCGCGCAGCCGCTCGAGCACCGCGAGCCCGATCCGGGACGACGACACCTCGCCCCCCTCGCTGCGCATCTCGTCCTCCACGTCGAGGGCGAGCTGCTCGATCTCGGCCTCGTCGATCTCACGGCCCTTGGTCGCCGCCCGCACGCCGGCGGCGATCTTCGCCGGATCGAACGGCTCGGTCCGCCCGTCCGACTTGGCGACGACGATGCCCACCGGCTCGATCCGTTCGAACGTCGTGAATCGATGGTCACAGGCCTCGCAGCGCCGGCGCCGACGGACCGCGGCGCCGGCCTCGGCGAGGCGCGAGTCGACGACTCGGGTCTCGGCGGCATCACAACGCGGGCAGCGCACGAGGAGCGAGGCTACTGCGCGACCGATCCGCCCCGCCGCCGGCACGCGACGATCCCGTCGGCACCGATCGGTGCCGCGTGAATCGTGCCGACCCGGCCGTCACGGCCGTCACGGCAGGACGATGCGCTGGCCGGCCTCGATCGACGGTCCGCCGTTGATGCTGATCAGGGCCTCGACATAGGCCGAGGTGGAGACGTCGCCGCTGAAGGCCTCGGCGATCGACCACAGGCTGTCGCCCGGGCGGGCGATCATCGTCGAACGCTCGGGTGCCGGCCGGCCCGAGACGGCGGAGGCCGGCGCGCCGATCGAGCCGGCCAGCACGTCGACCGCGAGCACCGAGGTCACCGCCACCACCGCCGCGGTGGCGACCCCGACCACCGCTCGCCGGCGCCGGTACACCGACGCCGGGACGACGGGACGGGTGGTGGAGGTGATCGCAGCGGTCATGTCGAGCTCCCAACGGTGCGGTGGCGGACGTCCGGCCGCCCTGACCGGACCGGCGAACGCGTGTATGGAGGAACATGTGTACCCGAACGAACGTTCGTCGTCAACCCCGTGCCGCGCGGATTTGCCAACATGCGTTCCCCCGAACAGATGTTTGACCCACTCGGGGAACAACTGTACGATGGGACCCATGGCGACCAGGCCGCTCACCTACCGACAGCGACAGATCCTCGCGTTCATCGAGGCGCAGACCATCGAACGCGGGTTCCCGCCATCGGTCCGCGAGATCGGCGAGGCGGTCGGGCTCACCTCACCCTCGACCGTGCACAGCCACCTCAAGACGCTGTCCGACCGCGGCTACCTGCGCCGGGACCCCACCAAGCCGCGGGCGATCGAGGTCACGTGGGACCCGAACTCGGGCGCGCCGATGGAGCGCCGCCCGGTGCGCCACGTCCCACTCGTCGGCGACGTCGCCGCCGGTACCGACGTGCTCGCCCAGGAGAACGTCGAAGAGCTCTTCCCCGTCCCCACCGACTTCACCGGTGACGGCGACCTGTTCATGCTCCGGGTCAGGGGCCACTCGATGATCGAGGCCGGCATCCTCCACGGTGACTACGTGATCGCCGTCCAGCAGCGCACCGCGAACAACGGCGACATCGTCGTCGCCGGCATCCCCGGCGACGAGGCGACCGTCAAGACCTATCGCGTCGACGGCGAGAGCGTCGTGCTCGAACCGTCCAACGCCGCGCTCGAGCCGATGCGGTTCGATCCCGACGACATCACCATCTACGGGCGGGTCGTCACCGTCATGCGCCGGCTCGCACGATGACGCGATCGACGCGACGGATCTGACGCGTCGATCGCCGCCTCGACACGACCCCGGCGGTCACACGAGGCGGTTCAGCTGAGACGTCGCTCTGGGCGAGGCGGTGCCCAGACGGTCGGCGCCGCCGCGGTGTCGTCGCCCGCCGCCTCGTCGGCGCGCGCGCCGACCAGGAACAGCGTGCCACCGACGAGCAGCGTCGCCGCGCCGATGATCAACGCGAGCGCCCGGCGGTCGTCGACACCCGCGTACGGATCGGGGCCGAGCGCCGCGACGACCCCCGGATCGCTGCCGACGACCGTCACGACCACCTCGGCGGGTCCGTCGGCGGTCAGCCGCTGCACCGAACCCGCCGACACGACGCCGCGCGAGTAGGTGATCGACCGATCGTCGGTGGCGACGCGCACGCCCTCGGCCCCCGCGACGTCGACCGAGAAGCGGGCACCGGGATCGGCGACGGGCGCGCAACCGACGCGCTCGACCGGCTCGGCCCCGAGCTCGGCGAACACGAAGTACTCCCCCGCCCGCTCGATCCGCATCGTCGTCGTGCAGCCCACGCCAGCCCGCGCGAAGGCGTCGATCTGGGCGCCC
>CBFCWS010000192.1:0-6511 GCA_965601765.1 uncultured Ilumatobacter sp.
CGTGACGTCCAGCGACCCATCGATGCTGATGTACGTACCCTGGCCAAGGACTCCGTTGCCGAACACAACGAGGTACCCGTTTCCGTCGTCGAAACCGACGAATACTGGACCGCTTCCACCGAGTTTTTGGAAGATGAGATTGTTCACATCGATACTGACCGTCGGGGTGCCGCCGCACGGGCAGAACCCGCCAGATCCGTCCGAGAAGGTCAGTCCGGCCGCCTGCCGGAACTGACCGTTGCCTACGGCAACACAGTACGTGCAACCGGTGACGAGCGGGGCGGACTGTCCCGGGAAGCACTTCGGGGTACAAAAACCTCCCGGCGCGGCAGACACCTTGCTCGACAGCACGGTGGGTGCCGTCCAGGCGATCGCGCCGCCGACGGCGACCTTCTTCAGTGCCGAGCGGCGATCCATCCCCGACGACGGGCTGGCATCCACGGATTCGTCGGTATCGGTGATGTCACTCATGCCGGTGCGCCCATCGTGCGGCGACGTCGACCGGACATCGCCAGCATTAGACCACCGGCGAGGACCGCACCGGCACCGAACGTCAACCACGTACCGGTGCCCGAGTTACCGGTCTTCGGGATCTCCGCAGGGCACGCCGTGATCGTCCCCGACGTCTCCAGCGTAAACGGGTCACCCACCGAATCAGTACCCGAAGCAGTCACCACGGCAGGGCCGTACCGATTCGGCGGCACCGGCAGCGTGTACTCGAGTTGACCGTCCGCACCCGCGGCTTGCGCGATCTCGCTGGCAGCCGCACCATTGATCGTCAGACTCAAGTTGACCGTCGAACCCGCCAGGACCGCACCGATCTCACCCGAGATCGACGCCGGATCACACCCGAACGGATCCAACAAGTTCACGATCGCATCCGGCGGATACTCCTCCTGATCGGCTGTCGCCGAGGCCACACCTGCCGGCATTGCGACGAAGGCGATCAAGCCAGCGACGACCACCAACAGACGCGTGAGGACGCCACGAGGTGGGCTCCCGCCAGACTTTTCGCCGTACATGCCGCGCATCGTACTCATGTTCCGCCGCATTCCGCAATCGTGACCTACACCTGCGGCCGGTCATGCGTGAGCCGTCACCGTCCCGACGACACGGTGGTACGTCGGGATTCAGCCCGGCCCGAGGTGATCCGTCCCGACGCGGACCCGGTGCGAGGCATGGAGCACCTCGCCGTCGGTGGAACGCACGTCGACGCGGATCACGTCGGGGAAGGCGAGCGGCTGGGAACGCAGGGCCAGCTCGTAGGGCACGCCGGCCGGGAGCTCACCGGCGAGGCCGAGCTGGAGCACGATCTCCTCCCCCGGCGGGATCTCCACGAACCGTGAGTACACGTTCCAGCCCAGTTCCTGCGACGGCTCGAGGCCGGTCGGCTCGCCGTCGAGCGCCGCCGACGTCAGTTCCCACGGCGAGTACACCGACAGGTACATCCGGTTCGTCCCCGCCGGGAGGTCGAACGGGTTGCCGCCGGCATCGTCGGGCAGATCGGTGGGCGCCGAGTTGGTCAGCCGGACCGTCGCCGTCGCCTCGATCGCGCCGGTCGACTCGTCGACGACCGCCTCGTAGGCGATGCTGCGCTTCAGGTAGGCGTCGAGCTTGTTCGCGCCCGCGTTGTTGCTCACCACCGCGAACCCGTCGGGAACCGGCGACGGGAGGTCACCACCGACCCCCAGCTCCGTGATCAGCGGCTGGTCGTCGTCGTCGAGCGACCACAGAACGAGCCGGGATTCGTCCATCGCCGGGCCGAGCGTGCGGGCGAGCACCGTCGGGCCGGGCAGGCTGCCGCCGAACACGTCCGCGAGCAACCGTGACGTCAACTCCTCCAGCACCGCGTCGCGCACGTCGTCGTCGTCGATCTGGGAGTACTGGCCGCGCAGGAGGTACTCCTCGGCGTTCGACGAGTTGAGCGTGATCGTGCCGTCCGGACCGGCGACGCGGATCGGCCCGGTCAGCTCGAGGAACCGTGCGATCGTCTCGACGTCGATCGCGATCGCGCCGTCGATCGGCTCACCGCCCGACGCCGGGTACATCTGCGCGAACACGTCCGTCACGCTCGGGAAGTCGGGCGACATCGTGACGTTCGACCAGAAGTCGACCGCCACCGGTTCGCCGTCGCCGCCGGCACCGAACTTGCCGTAGCGGGCGAGGTAGTCGGCCGGCCCGTCGAGCACGGGATTCGGGTCCATCGCACTGGTGAGCTCACCGGTCTGACCGGAGCGGACCACATCCAGCCGGCCGTTGTCGGCACGCAGCTCGGCCCAGGTGCCCATGAACCCACCCAAGCCCCGCGACTCGGCCGGGGTGGTGAAGGCGACGAAGTAGGTGCGCGGCCCGTCGGCCCCCAGCATCGACGGCGCCAACCGGACCCCCGTGATCGCCGTACGGGTCGTGGCGAGCAGGTCGTCGACCTCGTCGCGGAGGACGTCGACCTGATCCGCGACGGGCGCGATCAGCCAGTCGGAGTCGTCGTCGACCAGCGAGTCGGACGCCTGGGCCAGCACCTCCTCGGTCTGGGTGAGTGGCTGCTCCAGCACCTCGATCGCGTTGACGTCGATCACGCCGCTCTCGACGCGCAGCGAGTCGACGTTGATCTGCCCGACGGTGACCGACATCGTGGCGGCCAGGTCTTCGAGGTCGCCGGCGAGGTCGGTGACCACCTTCATGTGCTGGCCCACGATCGGCACGGCCAGTACCGGGAGCGCCCACGGGCGTCCCAGCGAGGTGGTCGCGCCGTCCAACGCCTCCGCGCTGACGCGCAGTTGGGCCACCGCCCCGTCGACGTCGCCGTCGCCGAGCGCCTCGGCCGCATCGCGGAGCGCCCGCTCGCCGTCACGTGCATCGCCGTAGGCGAACGCGACGGCCGCGGCGCCGGCCAGGACGGCGAGGAGGGCACCACCGGCGACCGCGGCCAGCGCCGTGCGCACGGTGCGGCGGGTGAGGTGCCGGCGCCGCTGCAACCCGCCGACCACGATCGCGACCGCGACGGCGCCGGTCACCAGCGCCGTCAGGCCGTGGAAGCCGACCGAACCCCAGTTCAGCAGGGCGTTGATCGTCAACCCGGCCGACGCGGCACGGCCCGGCGGCCAGCTGAGGCGCCGTGCACCGACGACGGCCGCGACGACGAACGCCACGCCGGCGACCGCCATCCAGACCGTCGTGGGTGCGGTGAGTACGGCGATGCCGGCACCACCGGCCAGGAGCCACCACGGCGCCGACGCCCCG
This sequence comes from uncultured Ilumatobacter sp., assembly GCA_965601765.1. Taxonomy (GTDB): domain Bacteria; phylum Actinomycetota; class Acidimicrobiia; order Acidimicrobiales; family Ilumatobacteraceae; genus Ilumatobacter. The sequence goes on from CBFCWS010000192.1 coordinate 3,241, forward strand.
CACCAGGCGACGAAACCGGCGAACGCCGCGGTGATGACGACATCGGCCGGTCGCCATGCCGTCGGGCGGGCATCCACGAAGACGGCAGCAAGGCCGGTCGCGGCGGCGATCGCTGCGGTCAACGATGCGTCGAGCCGGGTGATCCGGTTCCGGCGGACCCGCCGACGACTAGCCGTGATCGTCATCGGAGAGCACGGTCGTCACCCCGTCGGTCCCGCCCACCCGGTCCTGACCGGCCGGCAGACCCCACGCCGCCGCGATCGCCATCGTGGCGGGGCTCATCGTCAACCGGCCGTGCACCGAGCACGCCGCCTTGGCCGCCTCGATCGACAGCGGCGGCACCGGCACCTGGCTGATCAACGGGTGCGTGGGCCGCTCGTCGCGCTCGTCGCGGCCGAACAGCTGCTCGTGGAGCTTCTCGCCCGGCCGGAGCCCGGTGTACACGATCGGCACGTCACGCCCGGATTGCTGGATGAGGCGCCGTGCGACCTCCTCGATCAGCACCGGCTCACCCATGTCGAGGACGAGCACCTCGCCCGCCTCGCCGATCGCCCCGGCCTGGATCGTCAGCGCCACCGCCTCCTCGACGGTCATGAAGTACCGGCTGACCGCCGGATCGGTCACGGTGACCGGGCCGCCGTCACTGACCTGGCGCTCGAACACCCCGAGCATCGAGCCACGCGACCCGAGCACGTTGCCGAACCTGACCGACACGTAGGAGTGGCCGGTCCGGGCGGCGGCGTCGGCGGTGAGCCGCTCGCAGATCCGCTTCGAGTAGCCGAGGACACCTGCCGGGTCGGCCGCCTTGTCGGTGCTCACGTTCACGAGCCGGCGGACACCGGTGGCCTCCGCCGCTTCGAGGACGTAGTGGGAACCGACGACGTTCGTCTTCCACGCCTCCGACGGGTTGAACTCCAGCAGGGGCTGGTGCTTGAGCGCGGCGGCGTGGAACACCACATCGGGCCGATGCTGCTGGAACACCTCGAACACACGCTCGCGGTCACGGATGTCGGCCAGGATCAGGGTGGGCGAGTCCAGCAGGGCGCGGCCCTCGATCGAGAGCTGCGTCTGGTGCAGACCGGACTCGTCGCGGTCGAGCATGTAGAGCGCCGACGGCCCGAACCGGTGCAGCTGGCGACACAGCTCGGACCCGATCGAACCTCCTGCGCCCGTGACGAGGACGCGACGGCCGGCGACATAGCCGGCGATGGCCTCCAGGTCGACGTCGGCGGGGTGACGACCGAGCAGGTCGGCGATCGTCAGCGGGCGGATGTCGGCCGCCCCGACCGTGCCGAGCACCTGGCTGACCTGCGGCAGCACCAACACGCGCAGGCCCGCCTCGAGGAGGGGCGCCGAGACCTCGCGCAATCGGTCACCGGAGATCGACGGGATCGCGATCAACACCGACGTCGCGCCGTACCGTCGTGCGACGTCGAGGGCGTCGGCGCCGGTGCCACGCACCCGGATCCCGTTGATCCGGATCTTCGCCTTGCGCAGATCGTCGTCGAGGTACGCCACCGGGCGGTAGCTGCTGTCCGTGGACCGCATCAGGGTGCGACCGATCTCGGCACCGGAGTGGCCGGCCCCGAGCACGACGACCGGTTCGATGTCATCACCGGTCGACCGCAAGTAGCGGTCTTGCAGGAGCCGGGCGGCGTAGCGGACGACCGCCGCGATCACCAACGCGAGGAACAGGGCGAGCATCGGCACCGTCCGGGGGACCAGCCCGCCCTGCTCGATCTGGGCGATGACCGAGAGGACGACGGCGACGATCGACATCGAGAACGCGAGCACCCGGACCTCGTCGAAGCTGCCGTAGTGGTAGCGGCGGCGGTACAGGCCGAGCGCCGCTCCCACGAGACCTTGGAGCACGACCGCGACACCGATCATGATCGCGACGCCCACCTCGTCGACGGGACGCAGGCGGAGGTCGTAGCGGAGCAACGTCGTCACCGGGATCGCGATCACCCAGGCGAGCGAATCGACGGCGACCTGGATCAGGGGGAACGCGCGGCGCAGACGTGCGTCGAGCGTCGAGCGGTCCGCACGTCGGTCGAGGGCCGAAGTGTCGAGATCCGAACTGATGATGTCACCCCGTTTCGATGGTGTCGCTGCGCTCGTCGTCGGGTGCGACCCCGACGACGGTGCCCACGTGTCGGTGCGCACATGGCGCAGGCGGAAGTGTAGGCGTCAAGACGTCGATCCCGGCAGGATCCCGATCGGGTGACGACGAGCCGCGGCGACGGGTCGCGGGCCCGCTGCTGTGTCGTGCCGGGGTGTGTCGGGGTGTGTCGGGGTGTGTCGGCCGCATCGATCGACGTTCCCGGTCCTGTCGAACGAGCGGGCCCGCAATCGTGCCTGACCGGGTTCCACCGCCCCGTCGCGCCATCACACCCCTCCGTCCACGCCGTGGAGGGGTCCATCACGTCATGCCGGGCTCTGGGCGACCGCCGGGCAGCGGTGTGGCATCAGTGGCGTCGGGTGAGACCGGTCGGTCGGCCTCGTGCTGCACTACCGTCGGCACGCGTGGAAGCCCCGACGACCGTGTCACTCATCGGTGCCGGTGGCCACGCGCTGGTCTGCATCGAGGTGCTGCGATCGGCCGGGTTCGAGGTGGCGGGATGCGTCTCCGACGACGGGCAGGCGTCAGCCGACATCGGGTCGCTCGGGGTGTCGATGGTCGGCACCACGGCCGACCTCCCCCGGCTCGTCGGTTCGGGCAGCCGGCAGTGGTTCGTGGCGATCGGCGACAACGATGCCCGTCGACGGGCTGCGGAGTCGGTGACGGCCGCGGGCGGGGAGCTCGTCGTCGCCGTGAGCCCGCACGCCGTGGTGTCGCCGTCGGTCGACATCGGCGCCGCGACGCTCGTGATGCCCGGTGCGATCGTCAACGCTCGGGCCGTGCTCGGGCGCGGCGTGATCGTCAACACCGGCGCCGGCATCGACCACGAATGCTCGCTCGGCGACTGGGTTCACGTCGCCCCGGGGGTCGCGCTCGCCGGTCGTGTGACCGTCGGGGACGGCGCCCTGGTCGGGATCGGGGCGAGCGCGATCCCCGGCACACGGGTGGGTGCATGGTCGGTCGTGGGCGCCGGAGCCGCCGTCGTGGACGACGTGCCCGATCGGGCGACGGTCGCCGGTGTTCCTGCGCGGCCGCTCCGGACGACCTCGGACCCGTCGGCCGAGCCGATTGCGGACCCGGGAACCGACCAAGGGACGAACCCGGGGACGAACCCGGGGACGGATCCGGGGACGGACCCGGCGATCGACC